>JAGHSG010000177.1 GCA_018066005.1 Bacteroidales bacterium
TGAATAGTAATGAAATGAATAGTAATGAAATGAATAGTAATGAAATGAATAGTAATGCAATGAATAGTAATGCAATGATTAGTAGCAGCTCCGCTGCGATGGGTCCTTCATCCAAAATTTACGTCGCCGGTCATCGCGGCATGGTAGGTAGCGCTATCGTGCGCGAACTGCAACGGCAGGGGTACAACAATATCATCACACGTACCCATAAAGAACTGGACCTGTGCCGTCAGGACGCCGTGGAGGCGTTCTTCGCACAAGAGAAACCCGAATATGTCTTCCTGGCTGCTGCCAAAGTGGGAGGCATAATAGCTAACCAAAACGCGTTGGCGGACTTTATGTACCAGAACATGATACTCGAGATGAACGTCATCCATGCCGCATGGCAGAATGGGTGCAAGAAACTCGAGTTCCTCGGTTCATCCTGCATCTACCCCCGTATGGCACCGCAACCGATGACCGAGTCCTGTCTGCTGACGTCCGAGTTGGAGAAAACCAACGAAGCCTATGCATTGGCTAAGATATCCGGACTGAAATACTGCGAGTTCCTCAATCGGCAGTACGGCACGGACTATATATCCGTTATGCCGACCAACCTATACGGACCTAATGATAACTACCACCCCGAACATAGCCATGTACTGCCGGCGCTCATCCGTCGTTTTCATGAGGCTAAAATCAGTGGGGCCGAGTCCGTCACTTGCTGGGGAGATGGCTCGCCCTTGCGTGAGTTCCTCTACGTGGATGACTTGGCTAACCTGTGCGTGTTCCTGATGAATAACTATTCGGGTAACGAGACCGTCAATGCCGGCACAGGCAAAGAACTCACCATCAAAGCCTTGACCGAACTGGTGGCCAAAGTGGTGGGCTATAAGGGACGCATCGAGTGGGATACCACCCGCCCCAACGGTACGCCGCGTAAACTGCTGGATGTCAGCAAGGCCACCCGACTGGGCTGGACCTACAAGACCGAACTGGAAGACGGCATACGTCTGGCGTATGAAGATTTCTTAACCAACCCCATGCGGGCAGAGAGATAGCTGACGGCAGAAGGCAGAAAAACCAAATACCAAAGAACATATACATTATGCAATTGATTTTTTTATCCGGAGGATCGGGCAAGCGGTTATGGCCGCTGTCGAATAACGCTCGGTCGAAACAGTTCCTTCATCTGTTGGAAGGACCGAATGATACACGCGAATCGATGATTCAGCGTGTCGTACGACAAGTTAAAGAAGTGGGCATACAAGCCGACATAACATTTGCTACCAATGCTGCACAACGCGACAGCATCATCAACCAAATAGGTGAATCGGTCGGCATCGTGGCCGAACCCGAACGTCGGGACACGTTCCCCGCCATCGCCCTGGCAGCATGCTACTTGGCGCTGGAGAAACAGTGCACCGACGATGAAGTGGTCATCGTCATGCCCAGCGACCCCTACACGGAGAATGCGTACTTTGCAGCTATCCAACGTATGGTGACCGAAGTGCAGAACAACACGGCCGACCTCGTACTTATGGGCATAACACCGACATACCCGTCGGAGAAATTCGGATACGTGGTGCCCGCAGCACCGTCCCTCAACACCGTCGATGCCAAGACACGGCTCGTTAAACGGTTCACCGAGAAACCCAATTTTGATAAGGCTAAACAACTCCTATCCGAAGGAGCCCTGTGGAACGGCGGCGTGTTCGCCTTCCGACTCGGGTACATGATGGCTATCGTGCGGCAGTACATGCAGGCAGACAGTTTTCAATATGTCTATGACCACTATACGGATTTTCCCAAGATAAGTTTTGACTACGAGGTGGCCGAGAAAGCCCAATCCGTAGCCGTTGTGCCGTTTACCGGTAAGTGGAAAGACTTGGGGACATGGAATACCCTGACCGAAGAGTTGTCGCACGAAACGATTGGTAATGTACTCGTCGGTGATGAGATGATCAATAGTCACGTAATCAATGAGTTGGAAATACCCGTATTTGCCAATGGACTGAATAATGTGGTCGTGGCATGCAGTCCCGACGGCATACTCGTATGCCGCAAAGATAAGTCCGAGTCCATCAAACAATACGTGGATGGTTTATCCCTGCGTCCTATGTACGAGGAACGTCGGTGGGGTACGTACAAAGTGCTCAGCGATGTAGCATACGCCGACGGCAGTCGGTCGCTGACTAAGACGATAACTCTCTATCCCGGCAAGAACATATCGTATCAGATTCACCATCGTCGCGACGAAGTGTGGACCATCGTAGATGGTAAGGGTCAGTTCGTGCTGGACGGCGTGCAACGCGATGTCCAACGCGGTGATGTGCTCATCATCCGCAAGGAGCAATGGCATGCCATCAAAGCCGTGGACGAACCCCTCACGTTCATCGAGGTGCAGACGGGTTGCCCCCTGATCGAGGAAGATATCGAACGCACCACGTGGGAGTGGAAGTAAGGCAATGACAAATTGGTTTCAGACACAAGAAGCAATGAACTTATTCGAGCGGCATATCCGCATCGAACAGGGTTCGGTATCGTGTCTGGGTCAAGTATTAGGCTGGGGCCCTTCCCGCCGCGCCATCATACAAGGTGGCCCGCAGGTGCCGCCTTACTCTCCGCAGAGCGCCCAAGCGCTCTATGACGTCATGGTGCGTTTCCGCACCGAGGCTGAACGGCAGCATTGCGTCTATGCCGAGATACGGTGCTTTGATGATTACAGCGCCTACCGCTCGGTCTTTGAGCAGGCGGGGTGGGTCTATCAACCGCACTATGATATCATCCTGGATGTCCGCTACACCGTGCCGGATGCTAAGATGCGGCAGATACGTGCCGCTATGCAGCAGGGTTACACCTGGCGCGAAGCAACATCGGCAGACGATGTGCAAGCGTTCTTCGCTGTCCTGAAGCGTCTATACCGCACCAAAGTGCATAGGCCCTTGCCGAACGTGGCGTTTTTCTTGCAGGCTTGGCAACAAGGGGTTAAAGTGCTGGTCGTGGAGCAGGCAGGTGCCGTAGTCGGCGGCGTGCTGATGCCTATCTTAGGTACTACGGCGTATGAGTGGTATATATGCGGACAGGTGATGAGCACGTGGGCTATGATTGACTACGGTCGGCAACATGGCATCGAACGGATTGATATGATGGGAGCCGGTGAACCGGGTGTGCCGTACGGGGTACGCGACTTCAAAGTAGCTATGGGTGGCGAACTGCATGACTGGGGGCGCTATATTTGCGTACTCAAACCATGTTGGTATAAGTTGGGATATATGTTGATGAGATAATGCAAATACTGACGGATGCTTTACATAGGATAGCGTATGCTACGGATGCATCGGCGTATCGAGAGATGCCGATGGGGGTTGCATACCCTCGTACCGAGGACGATATACGTCAACTCATGGACGAGGCACGGCGCCGTAAGACGCATCTCATCCCTCGTGCCGGAGGCACCAGCATAGCCGGTCAAGTGGTCGGCAGCGGTATCGTGGTGGATGTCAGTCGGTATATGAACCGTATCCTCGAGATCAACGCCGAACAACGTTGGGTGCGCGTGCAACCCGGTGTGGTACGCGATGAACTGAATATGGCTCTGCGCCCGTACGGACTGTTCTTCAGCCCCGAGACCAGCACCAGTAACCGATGCTGCATAGGCGGTATGGTGGGCAATAACTCCTGCGGAACACATAGCCTTATCTACGGCAGTACACGGCACCATGTGATCGGGCTCAAAGGCCTGTTGAGCGACGGAAGCACCTTTGAGGTGAATGATGAATTGAACCGCCCTGACGGGCTCAATGATGAATTGATGGCGGAAATTATCCGCCAGTTGGAGGCGTGGAAAGCGGATGAGCAGGTGCAGGAGTTATTGCGGAAGAATTTCCCCGACCGCAGTCTCCAACGCCGCAGTTGCGGATATGCGCTGGATGAAGCCGTTGGAAATGATGAATTGAGCGCTTCGCTCAATGATGGATTGATAAAGTTGATTGTGGGGAGTGAGGGGACGCTGTGCTTCGTGACGGAGATAACACTTAGTCTGGACCCGTTACCGCCTGCACATAAGATGGTGGTATGCGAGATGCTCACGGACCTCAACGAGGCGTGGGAGGCTAACTTGCGGGCACTAGAGCAACACCCGGTGGCCGTTGAACTGATTGATGGCAAGATACTGGAACTCGCCAAAGGCAATATTGCGGCCGAGAAGAATATGGCCGTACTCGGGTTGGACCCGGATCATCTGCCTGCCGGCATATTAGTAACCGAATTCTGGGCTGACGAGACGGACGATTTCCCAACTTATACCCGCACGGCTAACCCGACTAAATCCCTGTATGACGCAGATGTAGATAAGGTCTGGGCGCTAAGAAAGGCAGGGCTTGGTGTGCTGACCGGTGCCGAAGGTGATGCCAAACCCATTGGCGTTATTGAAGATACCGCCGTCGCTCCCGAACGCATGGGCGCTTATATGGCCGATTTTCAGGCTATGATGAAGCGGTTAGATTTGGATTGCGTCTATTACGGACATATATCTACCGGCGAACTGCACTTACGTCCTATCCTGAATATCAAAAATGCCGAGGACCGAAAAAAAATCCGGCAAGTGGCCGAAGAGACGGCACGGCTGGTCAAGAAACATCACGGCAGCCTAAGTGGCGAGCACGGCGACGGAAGATTACGGGGCGAATTTATCCCGCTTATGTACGGACAAGAAGTGTATGAAATGTTCCGCCAACTCAAACATACTTGGGACCCCGACGGCATCCTGAACATGGGTAAGATAATCGATACACCGCCTATGGACGAGGGGTTGCGGTACGAGGTTAATCAGGACTACGCCTTGAATGATGGTAACTTGATGCAACGCATTGAGCGATGCAACGGAGCAGGGGATTGCCGTAAGAGTAACCTGATTGGCGGAACGATGTGTCCCGCGTTTAAGGTTAGTGGCGAAGAGATTATGACTACACGCGCTCGGGCGAACGTACTGCGCGAGAAACTGACACGTGACCCCAAGGCACTATATAGCCCCGAAGTGCAAACCGTATTGGATAGTTGCTTGGCCTGCAAAGGGTGCAAGAGTGAATGTCCCAGCAACGTGGATATGACCCGTCTGCGCAGCGAAGTGCTGCAAATGAAATACGACCAAACGCACACACCTTTCCGCAGTTGGATGGTGGCACGCATGGCAGTGGTGGAACGCTTGGGCAGCATCGTACCCCGTATATATAATATGTTCGCGCGTACGCGGTGGACGAGTGCCATCATCAAACGTCTTGTACGCTTCGCGGCAGAAAGACAGATACCGGCTTTAAGCCGTTATACTATGCGAAAGATGATTCGCATGGCAGTAGGCAGTAGGCAGCAGGCAGCAGGCACGCCCTCCAAAGGCAAGGTCTATCTGTTTGCGGATGAGTTCACCAACTATCAGGAGGCTGAATTGGGACTGCACTTTGCACAGTTAATCAGGGCACTCGGCTATGAAGTGGAGGTGCCTAAACATGTGGAATCGGGTAGGGCTGCCATATCCAAAGGATGTCTGCACCTGGCGGCTAAATATGCTAAACGCAATGTCCAATTGCTGGCACCCATCATCAGCGACGAGACACCGCTTGTAGGTATCGAACCCAGTTGCATACTCAGTTTCCGAGATGAATACCCGAGGTTAGTGGGGAGTGGAGAGTGTAGAGAGGAGAGATTAGAGAGGAGAGAGGAGAGTGAGAAGTTGGCAAAGAATTGCCTGTTGTACGATGAATGGATTATGCGCGAAGTGGAGAAAGGTAATATATCTTCGGCTGACTTCGCAGACCTGACAGGAACGGATATATATGGTTACACGGACACTGCCATCAGAAAGCATTGGTAGGGGTTGAAAAAACCGCCGAGTGTCTGCGCCTAACCGGCGCTACGGTACATGTTATCCCCAGCGGTTGCTGCGGTATGGCCGGCAG
>JAGHSG010000035.1 GCA_018066005.1 Bacteroidales bacterium
TTGATACGAGGCGACGAGTGGCATCACTGGATGATGACCACCGACCGCTACCGCGTGCAGGAAGGGAAGAAAGGTTATATCTATTACAGTCAGCGACTGTTGAACGGCGACGTCGTTCCTTCCAAACAGAAAGCCCACAACCCCGGACAACGAAAGAAAAAAGAAGTTTGTTGGCTGCACCGGTACGGCATTGCCAAAGTGCCACCGCGATACCGATTGAAGGTTGACGATGCACAATGCACAACGCACAACGAACAAAGAGCACCGCGCATGGTTTCTGCACATACCGTTATTCCGCGTTCTACTGTCGGCAAGCGGTTCTTACCTCCTCGGGGGTTGGTTATCCTCGTCAATTTCCAAGACGTGCATTTCACAACTCCTCGTGCCGAAATGGACTCCATGTACAACGGGCAAAACTACACCCGTGACTATTCATATATCTACCCGGGAGACGATACACCTACCCACTACACGTCACAAGGGTCCGTACAACAGTATTTCCGCGAAAACAGTTTGGGACAGTATCAACCTACTTTTGATTTAGTAGGACCTGTCACGGTCAGTCAAAATATGGCATACTATGGAGAAAACGATGCAAGTGGCTACGACAAGAATCCCGAAGCTATGATTACCGAAGCGTGCAAACTGGTCAAAGATAGTATCAACTATGCCGACTATGATGCCGACAACGATGGTAAGGTGGACTATATTTACGTTATTTATGCCGGTTATGGCGAAGCAGACAGTCAGGGCGAGATGCCCAATGCTATCTGGCCGCACAGCGGTTCCATTCCAACACTCACATTAGATAACAAACAAATCAGTCTATATGCCTGCGGATGCGAATTGAGTTATTTCAGCAAATTACATGACGGTATAGGCACATTCTGCCACGAATTCAGCCACGTCATGGGACTGCCCGACATATACGAGACCACCGGACAGACCGTTTATAAGACTTCCGGCACATGGGACATTATGGACTACGGTATCTATAACAACGACGGCAACACACCTTGCGGTTACACCGCCTACGAACGTTTCTTCATGGGATGGATCCAACCCGTCCTGCTCGATACCGCACAGAACGACACCCTACCGGCATTGGCTTCCACAGGCAAAGCATATATGATTACAGCCGACGGGACATCCAATCTGAACGGTACCAATCCCAAACCGACCGAGTTCTACCTGTTGGAGAACCGTCAACGTGTAGGTTGGGACGCTTATCTTATGGGGCAAGGTATGCTGATTACCAAAGTGCGCTATAATGCGTCCATCTGGTCCGGCAACTCCGTAAATAACAATAACGATTTGCACATGGATATTATCGAGGCAGACGGTATCCAATCAGAATGGGATCCGACAGGACAAGATTATGGTTGGTATGGCAAGCAGGGCGACTGCTTCCCCTACGAGCAGACGGACTTCTTCACGCCCTACACCGCCTACCCCATCACCAACATAACACAAGAAGAAAACGGCAACATAACGTTCCAATTCATGGGAGGTAAAGAACCCACAGCGATTAACGGTTTACAATGCACAATGCACCATGCACGGTTTATATACAAGGGGCAGATATATATCCGCAAAGGCGGGAAAACTTATAATCTATTAGGACATGAAGTGCATCTCTTATAACGTCAACGGCATACGTGCCGCCATCGGCAAAGGGTTGCTGGATTGGCTGCAAACCGAGAACCCCGATGTGTTCTGCATTCAGGAGAGCAAAGCCCAGCCTGAACAGATAGACACGTTTGCCCTGCAAGAAATGGGCTACCATGCCTATATCCACTCGGCAGAGAAAAAAGGTTATTCTGGCGTGTGCATCTTCTCCAAACAGCAGCCCGACTATGTGCATGCCGGGATGGGACTGCCCCGTTACGACAGCGAAGGACGCGTGTTGCGTGCCGACTTTGGCGACCTGACCGTAGTTTGCGTGTATGTCCCCAGCGGAACGACCGGAGATATTCGGCAGGAGTTCAAGATGGACTTTCTTGAGGTGTTTCTCCAATGGATGAACGAACTGCGTCAAGAACGCAAGAACGTGATTATATGCGGCGACTTTAATATCTGCCACAAACCTATTGACATCAACCACCCCGAGCGACAAGTAGGCGTCTCCGGCTTCCTGCCCGAAGAGCGTGAGTGGATGGACCGCTGGCAAGAGAGCGGCTTGGTAGATACCTTCCGGCAGTTCGACCAAAGTGCCGAACGGTACAGTTGGTGGAGTTACCGCTTCGGCGCACGCGAACGCAACGCAGGTTGGCGAATTGACTATTTCTGGGTCAGCGACACACTAAAAGACAGATTAGAAAATGCAACAATAATGACAGAAGCAATGCATAGTGACCATTGCCCGATAAGTTTATGGATACATTAAGAACAGAACATTTAATTAAGAAATATGGTAAACGCACCGTGGTAAACGATGTGTCTATTCATTTGGAACAGGGCGAGATAGTGGGCTTGTTGGGTCCTAACGGAGCCGGCAAGACGACCACGTTCTATATGACTACGGGACTGATTACAGCCAACAACGGTAAAATATTCCTCAATGACAAGGACATCACCTCCTACCCCATGTACCAACGCGCCAAGTTGGGTATCGGATACCTGCCACAAGAAGCGAGCGTATTCCGCAAACTGAGCGTAGAAGACAACATAAAAGCCGTGCTGGAACTGACCGAATTCAGCAAGGAATATCAGGCACAAAAACTGGAACAACTCATCAAAGAGTTCAACCTTAACCACGTGCGCCACAACTTAGGCGACCGTCTCAGCGGTGGTGAACGCCGTCGTACCGAGATAGCCCGTTGCCTCGCCATTGAACCCAAATTCGTGATGCTGGACGAACCTTTTGCCGGTGTCGATCCCATTGCCGTACAAGAGATTCAGGACGTGGTGTGGAGTCTGAAAGATAAGAACATAGGTATTCTGATTACCGACCACAACGTGGACGAGACGCTGATGATTACCGACCGCGCCTACCTGCTGTTTGAAGGTAAGATACTCTTCCACGGCACGCCCGAAGAACTGGCAGCCAACCCCGTCGTACGTAAGAACTACCTCGGACGGGACTTCGAACTCAAGAAAAAGAGCAGACCAAAAGCAAGCGGAGCTTGCTAATAGAACGGGCAGAGCCCTAAATGAACGCCGCAAGCGGCTAATAGAACGGGCAAAGCCCTAGTAGAACGGCGACGAGGTCGCCTAATAGAACGCTAACGCTAATAGAAAATAATAATAGTATGAACTTTGCAGAATTAAGTAACGGCATTTTTGATCAAGCCGTAGTAGATTACCACAAGACCGACAACGTGGATGCTCCTATCCACAATCCGTACCAAGAAGGCACTATTGAAAACGATTTGTATTTGAAGAACTGGATTGACGTGGTGCAATGGCACTTGGAAGACATTATCCGTGACCCGCAAATCAATCCCGTAGAGGCACTGGCCCTCAAACGTCGTATTGACAAGAGTAACCAGGACCGTACAGACCTCGTAGAACGTATCGACTCCTATTTCTGGGAGAAATACCACAACGTACAACCGCAAGCCGATGCACGTATCAATACCGAGAGTCCGGCGTGGGCTATTGACCGTCTGAGCATCCTGCATGTCAAGATTTATCACATGACGGAACAAGTGGAGCGCGTAGATGTCAGCCCCGAACAGCATGAGAAATGCCTGCAAAAACTGGCTGTACTGAAAGAGCAGTTGGTAGATATGACCACCTCTATCTCGCAATTGTTGGACGACTACGAGTCCGGCAAACGCGTGATGAAAGTGTATCGTCAGATGAAGATGTACAACGACCCGAGTCTAAACCCCATCCTATACGGGAAGAAATAATTTACAAACTTACAAATTTACAAATTGAAACGTCTTCTTATTATACGATTTTCGGCATTAGGCGATGTGGCGATGGTTGTTCCTGTTGTGCAACAGTTAGCGACCTCTTACCCCAATTGGGACATCACCATGCTGAGCAGTAAGTCCTGTGCTCCACTCTTTAATAACCTGCCGGAGAATGTACATTTCTTCGGGGCAGAGTTGAAGGGTAAACATAGCGGTTTGGCAGGACTGAACCGATTGCTGCATGACTTGCAGTATTGGACTTATGATGCCGTTGCCGATATGCACGACGTGTTGCGCTCCGCCTACCTGAGACATCGTTGTTTGATGCGAGGCAAACGCGTGGCACACATACACAAAGACCGTTTCCAAAAATGGTTGTTGGTACGCCACTCGTATCACTACAAGCACCCGCTGCAATCCACTATATCCCGCTACCGTACCGTACTGGAAGAGTTAGGGTTTGAGATAACTTTACCCACCCCGCAAAGCATCTCCAATTCCAATCAAGACGGCAACAAACGTGGTATAGGTATCGCACCTTTTGCTGCCCATAAAGGGAAGATATATCCCATCGTGCAAATGGAAAAAGTCGTGACCGAATTGGGTAAGAAAATGGCAGAAAGGGGAGAGAAAGTCTATCTGTTCGGAGCCGGACTGAAAGAGAAAGATATTCTGATGGA
>JAGHSG010000165.1 GCA_018066005.1 Bacteroidales bacterium
CACGACTGATTTTTGTGAACTCCGTATCTTCGTGTTGGCTGCATAAGTGTGGATAGCCCTACCGGCAAGTAGCGAAGCGGAATGCCCTGTTAGGGCGAAACACACAAAGGCGGGCAATTGTGATAAAAAATTAGTTATATAGAAGTCGATTTGGAAGGAAAGATGGCGGAGTGGTCTAACGCGGCGGTCTTGAAAACCGTTGAACTGAGAGGTTCCGGGGGTTCGAATCCCTCTCTTTCCGCAAGGAAAGGTAGACTTTTAGACAAGACGACGGCTAAGTTTACTTAAGACGGAGTTCTTGGATAAAAGGATAGGGTGCCTTGCAAGGACGCTCCTGGCAAGAAATGGGGATTACGGAGAAATCCCTCTCTTTCCGCAGAAATCCTCTTATAAGATGTATAACATATAACTTTTGATACTATGTATAACACCTTTTTATGCATTGCTATTGCTGCATCTGTTGTTTTTATTATCCAGTTTGTTATGACCTTGATCGGACTTGGTGGGGATACCGATGTCGATGCATTTGATTCCGATGGCTTGGATACCGATACGGTCGGTGTCTTTACCTTTAAGAACTTGGTCAATTTCCTGCTCGGTTATGGTTGGGCAGGAATATGCTTTTATAATACCATTTCATCTACGTTGTGGTTACAATTAACAGCCATTGGAATAGGTTTATTATTCTTCTTCGGCTTTTGGTTGCTGCTCAAGCAAATACTCCGTTTAT
Organism: Bacteroidales bacterium; assembly: GCA_018066005.1. GTDB lineage: Bacteria > Bacteroidota > Bacteroidia > Bacteroidales > Paludibacteraceae > Colicola. The sequence goes on from JAGHSG010000165.1 coordinate 731, forward strand.
CGCAGGATAGCACGTTTCATGCCGAGCAAGCAGTAGGACTAACGGCAGATGTTTATTTGCATATTCCGTTGAATGGTCGCGGCAAAGTGCAGTTCTCGTATCGTGGTAGCGTACATGAATTGGACGCTATTTCGGATGCCGACATTCCTACAGGTGCCAAGTGTAAGATTGTGGGAAATAAAGGCGACTTGCTCATTGTCGAAAGAATCTAACAAATCTCAATCATAAATTATCAATCATCATGACACCTTCTATTATTATTGTAGTTGCCATTGTTGTGGCATTTGGTATTGTAGTAGCGCTTATCAAACGCTATAAACGTTGTCCTTCGGACAAGATTCTTGTTGTGTATGGTAAAACCAGTGGCACCTCTGCCAAATGTATTCATGGCGGTGGCGCATTCATTTGGCCTGTTATTCAGGACTATGCTTATTTGAGCCTGACTCCTATTTCCATTGAAGCTAACCTGACGAATGCCTTGAGCCGTCAGAATATCCGTGTGGATGTACCTTGCCGTTTCACGGTTGGTATTTCTACGGAGGCAGATTCGATGAATAATGCAGCAGAACGCTTATTGGGACAATCTCCTCAACAAATTGAGCAACTGGCTCAAGATATCTTATTCGGCCAGTTGCGTCTGGTCATTGCTACCATGTCTATTGAGGAGATTAACTCCGACCGTGACAAGTTCTTGGACAATATCTCGAACAATGTCGAGATCGAATTGAAGAAAATAGGTTTGCGCCTTATCAACGTCAATGTAACCGATATTAAGGACGAGTCCGGATATATTGAGGCATTAGGTAAAGAAGCAGCCGCCAAGGCTATCAACGAAGCTAAAGTCAGCGTGGCTGAACAAGATAAGATTGGTGAAATCGGTAAGGCAGAAGCCGTCCGTGACACGCGTATTCGTACTTCGGAAGCCAACGCCGTTGCTGTTAAGGGTGAGAACAACGCCAAGGTGGAAATTGCTAATTCGGATGCTGACCGCCGTCAAAAAGAGGCAGAGGCTAATCGCTTGGCTGTAGCAGCAGAGAAAGTGCAAGAAGCTATGGCGCTGCAAGAGGCATACGCTGCTGAGCAAAATGCCGAACAAGCTCGTGCTGAACGTGAGCGTGCTACGCAAAACGCAAACGTCATCGTACCTCAAGAAATTGAGAAGAACCGCCGTATCATTGAGGCACAGGCAGAGGCTGAGAAAGTACGTGTTAACGCCAAAGGTGAGGCTGATGCTATCTATGCCAAGATGGAAGCCGAGGCCAAAGGTATATATGAGATTCTTACCAAACAGGCTGCCGGTTATGAAAAGGTCGTTAATGCTGCCGGTGGAGATGCCGACAAAGCATACCAATTGCTCTTACTCGAAAAACTGCCTGAACTCGTTAAGACACAAGTGGAAGCCGTCAAAGGTATTAAGATTGACAAAGTTACTGTTTGGGACGGTGGTAAGGCAACCGATGGCAAAACATCTACAGCCAATTTTATCAGCGGCTTGATGGGCAGTGTTCCCCCGCTCAATGACTTGTTCAAACAAGCCGGAATGAATCTGCCTCAGTACTTAGGACAACCTCAAAAGGATAAACCTGAGAATCACGAGAAGAAGAAATAACAAAAAACGGGCGGTGAGCATTTGCTTACCGCTCTTTCCACTCACCAACGGTAAGCGTTCTTCCATAAGCCGTCATTTTGTCCGCTATGCGTATATCCATCAGCCATTGTGCCACCGCCTGCATCTTCTCCTTATCAAAGTAGAACACCGCTTTTTTATCCGTCATTTTAAAGCCTCGCATCACATCACAGAAATGCACCACCGCATATTGTGGCAGCGCGTCCAAGAACGTGCGCATATAGGTGCATTCGCTCTCGTTCAGCACAGGTTTGTCCCCACCGCGCATCTTCGGCTCATTGGTCATCCACAAGCGCATCATGCCCAATTTGTCGCCTTGTGGCCAGCCGTGCGCGTTATAATACTCGTACATCTCCTGTACGTACTTTTTGGGGTTCAGATAGCCCTTCTCCCCGATAATGACTTTGTAGTACCCTGTATTTCCGGGTATCTTGTTAAATAAATTTTCCATATTTGTATTTTTTATAAAATGGAATGGGGTCCCCAAAGAACTTGTTCGCATGGGGAGAGCGGAGGCACTGGTCGCCTGCTGATTTAATGAAGTGGTATCAGCCTTTTGCGACCCTGTTGCCGAACGCGAGGGTTCCATATCTTCAAATTGAGGAAATAAAAATTCTTCTTCTCGCACGCACGTATCTTTGACGTGTATGTTAG
>JAGHSG010000008.1 GCA_018066005.1 Bacteroidales bacterium
ATCCCAAATTCTGTCACAACGATTGGATATTCTGCTTTCTCATATTGCTATGGTTTGACCTCTGTCACTATTGGCAATTCCGTCACAACGATCGGAGGGTTGGCTTTCTGTGGTTGCTCTGGTTTGACCTCTGTCACTATCCCAAATTCTGTCACAACGATTGGAGATTATGCTATCTATGGTTGCTCTGGTTTGACCTCTGTCACTATTGGCAATTCCGTCACAACGATTGGACAGGGGGCTTTCTATGGTTGCTCCGCTTTGACTTCCGTTACTTTCTTAGGTAATGCTTGCCAAAATGCTATCGGTGAGATGGCTTTCATGAATGTTGGAGACCCCAATCCCGCTCTCTTGACTTTGCCTAACAGCTGGACAGGAACTCTGCCGAGCGAGGATGGCTATTGGTATGGCGGCAAGTTTGAATTAAGTAAAGTTCCTACCGCTCTGCCTACATTGTTTGGCGCTAACGTTGACGCTAACAAGTTCCTTCACAACGGTCAACTCATCATCCGCAAGAACAACAAGACTTATAACACCCTCGGAGCAGAACTCTGATAACTGAATACTGAATATTAACAATATTTATTAACACATCCTACCTCCTTGCCCTATGAGGGAAAGGTCGGGAAAGGATCTAATTTAAAGCGTATGAAACATTACAATCAACCGGAGACGAATGTTCTCCAAGTCGTAAACAACAGTATTATCTGCGCCAGTGCAGCACCCGCTCCGGCACGTGGGCAAATTGGCAATGCTAGTCAGAATGATTTTACGTGGTAAAAAAAGATTATGATTATGAAAAAGTTCTTTCTATTCGCAGCTACCTTGCTAGGTTTGGTGGCTTGCAACAAAAATGAGGCAGATATTAACGTTCCTGCTCGTCAGATTACGATTCACGCTACGGCTGACATGAATAATGGCAGTGCTGCTTCCGGTCCTCATCGTATTGCTCCGAACGATATTACCGCTTCCTCTGTCTCTTTCCACTGGCAAGAGGGCGATAAGATTTGGGTGTTTAAACCTGATTTCAGTGAGAAGCAACTCTTTACCATCGTCAACAGCTCCATTAATGGCAATCAGGCCGACTTTACCGGCACGGCTCTCAGCGATATGTCATTGTATTATGTTGCGTACGATGACAACAATGCTAACGAGGAAATGTTGATGGCGCTCGCAAGTGGTGCGCCGGCTACGCTAAACTACCGTCCGGATGGTAAAAACTGGGTTTTCAGTGGCCAAGGAATAGCAGATAACTTCTCAATAAAGAGTCATTCTACCGTCCGTATGCAGTTGAAGGGTTCGTGCAAATTGGGTAAAGTAACTTACCTTTGTATGTCGAAAAATCCAGGTGAATATCTGCCTACAGCTATGTCCATCAATTTTGTGCATGGCGAGTACGATGGCTTACAACTCTCTGAAACTCCGATAGAAGTAACATTGCCACTTTCCTCTATTGCTCCATATGGTTTTACGATTCGTTTTTACGATACCGATGATAATCTGATTTTGGAGAAATCAAAGACTGGAGATTCCTTCTATAATGCTTTTACAAATCATGCTCTTGTGAACCTCGGCGTGATTGAGGTGGCAGAGCCCTTTGTTCCAACCTATGTTGACCTTGGTTTGCCCAGCGGATTAAAATGGGCAACCTGCAACGTGGGAGCAACCGCCCCCGAAGGTTATGGCGATTATTTCGCTTGGGGTGAAACAGAACCGAAAGATGTATATGATTGGAGTACGTATTTTGATTCGAATGATGGAGAAACTTTCACAAAGTACTATAACGGCGGAGGCAAGACTGTTCTTGACCCAGAAGATGACGCTGCTCATGTGAATTGGGGAGGCAGTTGGCGTATGCCGACCTATGCAGAACTCGATGAATTGAAAAATACGCAGAACTGCGAATGGAAGTGGTGTGATGGTGAGATAGAAAAATACAATAATACAACTGTGAAAGGTTATCTTGTTACAAGCAAGACGAATAGTAACTCAATCTTTTTGCCCGCTTCCGGCTTCCGCGACGGTTCGTCGCTCGGCAGTGTCGGTTTCGAAGGCTACTACAGGTCCTCTTCGCTCTGCGACTACAACTCGAGCCTCGCGTACTACCTCCTCTTCGGTGAGGGCAGCGTGGATTGGGGCGACTTCAGTCGCTACCGCGGTCTATCCGTGCGTCCCGTCTGCACTGTTGTCGAATAATTCCCGGACATTTTAATTGTCTAAATACACGACCGCTTCATTTTGAGGCGGTCGTGTATTGTCTTTTCCCGACCCCTAAAATCTCCGTATCTTTGCACCGGTGTTTAGAACACACCAATAAAATTGCAAAGATATGGAGATTTCTCTTTCATCCCTACACGTCGTCCCGCAATTGCGGGCTTCCGAGCAATCGGGAGCCGCTTGGATGTTTTATAAGAAGTGTGCCAATGGCACAGAGGCACACTTCTGTAAATTATTATTGGACAGTCTTTTACGTAAGAATGCCACTGTGCCACGTGGCACACTTTCATTTGTCCCGCATTGTATGCGGTTCCTTGTGCATTTCGTGCTCATCTTTGAGCACGCTTGTTTTGTCCTGTGCCATGAGCATCCGCGAGTGGATGTTATGTACTTTTTGCGTGCATTATATGCGCGCCGTTTATGTGTTCTTTCGCAAAGATTCGCAATCTTTGCTTTCCCCTTTTGGAATTAGGGGACTTCCTCTGCGCTCACGAGTCCCAACAATGTCCCAACAATGTCCCAACATAGTCCCAACTTTTATAGCCTATCGTAAGCCTATGTGTGCACTATTACCTCCCTTACCTCTCCGCGTGATTACCGCCTGATTTGGGCGTGATTTGGGCGTGATTTCCGCGTCCATCAGGGAGGGTGCCCGCACTATCAGTATCGGGTTCTTCTTGGCTTGTTCTTGGGTCGTTGTTGGGTTGTTCTTGGGTTTGCCAAAGCCCCTGCCCGTAGCGCGCTCGTCACGTCTCTTCCGCTACTCTTCTCGTGTCCGTCCTTTGTCCGGCCACGATATATCGTTGCGCCAGCAGGCCGGACCTATTACCATGTCCCTTCTCGGCAAAAGTCTTTTGCCGATTTTGTTGTGGCGGTTTGGCGGTTTGGCAGTTTCACGGACAAACGAAATCTGTCCGCGAAAATTCGTGGCAAAAATGTAACTTGCTGAAATACAGCAATATATTTGCTTGACAATAAAACAATGAACTCGTGAAAAGTCGGGAACTTCACGACTTTTCACTACTTTTCATCGTTATAAAATTCCCGGAAATTCCCGACCTATTACAACTCTCTGCCTGCACTGCCTCCGCCGACTCTGTACCCGTAGCACCCCCGTAGCATAATAGGCCCTGCGGGGGCTGGCATCTCCCCCTATCCTACCGTGACGTATCGGTGACATATCGGTCTTCTACCGATACGGCAGTACCGATGGCACGCTGATGACGGGGTTTCCGAATACTAATGACATAGAAGCCAACACACCTGAGGCGAAAGCGGCGGCGGAAAGGGTATGCGCAAAGTACGGAAAACTCCACCACTTTGCACCACAATGTTAAAAACCTTTGTATTTATCTATGTTTTAGTTTGTTATAATAGGTATTTTGTGTTAATAACTTGTGGAT
>JAGHSG010000127.1 GCA_018066005.1 Bacteroidales bacterium
GGAGATATATCCATGTTCACCATGGACGAAGATCTGCCTTTGAGCGAAGTGCTGACCCGTCTGGGTAAGAAAGAAGGACTGAAAGCAGCCGGTATAGATGCCAAAAATGCGGACAACGACGCTTTGCGTACCTATTTCGCATCTTTCGTTCCTAACTACGACGTGGACCGCGTATACCCGAGTGATATTCGTAAATTAGTGCTGTGGTACAACATCCTTATCAATGCCGGTATCACCGATTTCACGGCTGAAGAAGAGGATAACCAAGAACAGGTAAAAGAGAACAGAGAACAGAAAACAGATATCAAGAAAACTGTTGCTAAACAAGCCGTTAAAACCCAAAAAGCAGCCGGAAAAGCCAGCGCCAAAACAGGCGTCGGAGCGAAAAAAGGGTAAGCAGGCAGAGCCTGCTAATAGAACGCAAGCGGAGCTTGCTAATAGAACGGCGACAGAAGTCGCCTAATAGAACGGGCAGAGCCCTAATAGAAAAAAAATAAACGAAGGTTGAGTAGATCAACTTGATTTTAGATAAAGTACTTAATACAATAGAATCGGCAGCCCCGCTGATGTGGCAAGAGGCGTGGGATAATTCGGGACTGCAGGTGGGTGATCGTAATGCAGATATCCAAAAAGCATTATTGACAGTGGACGTAACAGAGTCCGTTGTCCGTGAAGCTATGGATCTACATTGCGATTTAATCATATCTCACCACCCCCTGATTTTTCAACCACTCAAAAGTATCACCGGTAACACACCGCAAGAACGATGCGTAGAATTGGCTATCCGCAACAACATAGCTATCTATTCGGGACATACTAATATGGACTGCTGGCTGCACGGCGTCAGCGGACGGATGGCGGAGATGTTGGGAATACGGGAATTCCGTATATTGGTTGACAATGCACAATGCACAATGCACGATGAGGAATATGGGTTGGGAGTGATAGGTGAGTTGGATGAGCCTGTGGCTTTTACGGCATTACTGGAACGTATTCGTGAGGTATTTGACACCACCTATATACGTTATATAGACGGTCCGCAAACCGTTCAACGCATCGCTATCTGCGGCGGAGCAGGAAGTGAAGGCATAGACGAAGCTATCCGACAAGAAGCAGATGTGTTTATCACAGCCGACCTCAAATACCACGAGTTCTGCAACGCACAAGGACAAATAGCACTGATAGATATGGATCACTGGATAAGTGAACACTTCACGCGCGATATATATAAGGAGTTGCTGGAAGGACAAATAGAAACGGTGATAAGTAAAGCAGACAGAAGTCCGGTAAAGGTTGTAGGTAGTAAATAGTAGATAGTAAATACATTAAAATATTACAATTATGGCAAAGAAAGAAGAAAAAGAGATGACCGTTGAGGATAAACTGAAAGCCCTCTACGAGTTGCAACAAGTAGATTCCAAAATCGATGAGTTGCGTATCCTGACCGGCGAACTGCCCCAGGAAGTAAAAGACATGGGTGATGAACTGGAAGGACTGAAAACACGTCGCCAGAACATCGAGAACGAAATCAAGGAATGTGAGACACAGATTGCAGACCATAACGTACGTATCGCTAACGCACAAGCTGCTATCTCACGTTACAAAGAACAACAAAACAACGTTCGCAATAACCGCGAATTTGATAACCTGAGCAAAGAGATTGAATACCAGGAACTGGACATCGAACTCAGTCAGAAAAAAATCCGTCAATACACGGCTGACCTTGAGCAAAAGCAACAAGACAAAGTGAAGACGGCTGAGCAGATTGAGGACAAGACAATGGACCTCAACCAAAAACGCAACGAACTGGAGTCTATCATGGCTGAAACGAAAGCCGAGACCGAAGCACTCATCCTGCGTGCCGGTGACCTCGAAAAGAAAATCGAGAGCCGTCTGTTAGACGCCTTCAAACGTATTCGTAAGAATGCTCACAACGGTTTGGCCGTCGTTAAAGTAGAACGCGACAGCTGCGGCGGGTGCCACAGCAAAATACCTGCACAGAAACAGTTGGACATCCGTCAACGCAAGAAAATCATCGTGTGCGAATTCTGCGGCCGTATCTTAGTCGATCCTGAAATGGGCAACGAGAAGAAAAAGAAATAATTAACGCAGTTTATTGATACGAGAGGCGTCCATTCGTAGCAAAATAAACAATAGCAGGGTGAAACCCCATAACGAGGAACCTCCGTAACTAAACATAGGTAAGGGGATGCCGATAACCGGCAACAATCCTAAGACCATACCGACATTGATGGTCAGGTGGACCAAGAAAATAGATGCCACCGAATAAGCATATACTTGACTGAACGTGTCGCGCTGACGCTCGGCAATCATGATCAGACGAAGGATAAATGCCATATAGACCAGCAAGACCGCCGTGGATCCCAAGAATCCCCACTCTTCACCTACCGTACAGAAAATGAAGTCCGTATCCTGCTCAGGAACGAACTTCATTTTTGTTTGCGTTCCTTTCAAATACCCTTTCCCAAAGAATCCACCCGAACCGATGGCTATCAACGACTGGTTGACATTATAGCCGGCACCGGTGGGATCTTCTTTGATGCCTAACAGCACTTCAATACGCGTTTTTTGGTGCGGCTCAAAGACCTTATCCATCACCGAATCGGGTATCCAACCACATTTGAGAACCACCACAAACACCAACGCCACAATGACTCCCGAAGCCATAATCTTACCCGTCATACCCTGACGATACAGCGGCAACAGGAATGCCGCAAAAACAAGTGCCGAGCCGGTCTCTTTCTGCATGACCATGATAATAGCCATCGGGATAAAAACCATCAGACAGGGTACGACCAAATCGCGCCAAGTCTCAACCTTATAGCCGTAACGTCCCATATACTTGGCAATAGCTATCGCCGTGAAACACTTGGCAAACTCCGCCGGTTGCAGGCTGATAGGACCTAAGGTTATCCACGAGAGCGAACCCTTGATATCGTGCGCCAAGAAAGGTGTTACCAGCAGTAATAAGATAGTTGCCCCATAGAACCAATACCCCAACACGTCATACGTTTTTTCATCAATCATCAAGATGCAGAACCCCAACACCATGGCTGTCATCAACCATACAAACTGTTTACCGGCACGATTGGAGAAAGAGAAGATACTCGTCTGCTCAAAATCGTATCCGGCACCATAGATATTCATCCAACCGAATAACGCCAACAGTAAGAACAGGCCGATAGGCAGCCAGTCCACTCCACTCCATATACTATTTCGCCGATACATCTTGAGGGTCTTTATCAGGTTCGTCTGCCAACTCGGGGAAGTGTTTGGTCAGATACATATTAATCATTTTACAAGCCACCGGGCAAGCCCAAGTAGCACCAAAGCCGACATTTTCCACCGCTACCGCCACCGCTATCTTAGGATTATCCTTAGGAGCAAAGCCGATAAAAATAGCATGATCCTTGCCATGAGGATTCTGCACCGTTCCCGTCTTACCGCATATATGCCACTTGGGGAAATTATGATACCGTCCCGTTCCCCTGGTCATCACACGCGCCATACCGTCTTTAACAATCTGGAAATACGCCCGGTCTATACCTGTGTCGTGGCGTTTGGACAACATGACAGAATCGTTATGCAGCAGGTGCGGCGTGATATAATACCCTTCATTAGCCAGACAAGCCGCCTGATTAGCCAACTGAAGCGGCGTAACTAACACCTCGCCCTGACCGATGCTGAGCGAACGAATCGTAATGGCTTTCCAACCCGTCTTACCATAATAACGGTCATAGAGTTTGGTGGAAGGTATGCTACCACCTTTCTGATCCGGGATGTCAGAATCTTCAAAACGCTGCCCCAAGCCAAAACGCATTATATCATCGCGCCATAACTCATAGCGATGCCTAAAAGCACGGTTGTTATGCCCATAACCATCCATCTGCAACTGGTCCCGGAAAGCACACCAGTAATACGGATTGCAACTCTGCTCCAACGCCATCCCTAAATCCACCGGACTGCCATGGTGGTGAGTACACTTGATAGGTGATGACTGGGGGCCGTTACACGGATACTCGGTAGTGGGCTTTATCCCTCCTTCGTGCAAGCAGACCAGCGTCTGCAAGGTCTTGAAAGTCGAACCCGGAGAATAAGTTGCCTGCGTAGCTCGGTTCATCAGCGGTTTATGCTCATCCCGCAACAAAGCCATATAGTTATTGCCGCGTTTCTTACCCACCAGCGACTTGGGATCCCAACCGGGCATACTGGCCATCGCTAATATCTCACCCGTCTCGGGTTCAATAGCCACGGCGCTGCCGATATGTTCACCAATCAGTTCTTCCGCCAACATCTGCAACTCGATGTCTAATCCTAATTGCAAGTTCTCCCCCGCCACCGGACTATGATCCAATTCACCGTCGTGATACGACCCGCGTATGCGACCGCGGTTATCCCGCATCAGCACTTCGACACCCTTTGTGCCACGCAGTGCCACTTCGTATTGCTTCTCTATACCATCGCGCCCCGAATAGTCACCCTGCTGGTAATAAGCATCCATCTCCAAATCACGCTGATTGACTTCACCCACACTGCCCAAGATATGCGAAGCGGCGTTGTAAGTATAGTCGCGCAGGGTACGCTTACGGATGCTGACACCCGGGAAATTATACAAACGCTCCTGCAAGAGAGATATATCTTCTTTTTGCAATTGCCCCATAAACACCTGCGGTGTGTAACGCGAAAAACCTCTGTTATGCCGCGTGTCCTTAATCTCCGCGATACGTTTGTTATAGACCATTGTATCTATCTGCAACGCCTGACAAAAACCAACCGTGTCAAAGTTAGTTCCCATCTCACGCATAATAATCAACACCTCATAGATGGGCTGATTAAAAACCAAGAGAGAGTCATTGCGGTCGTAGATAAGTCCGCGAGAAGCATAGACAGGCTGACGGACCAACGCATTATTATCCGCTTGGCCACGGCGCGACCGGTCAACAATCTGCAAAGCAAAAAGGCGAACAATATAAATAGCCACCACCGCTATGACGATGCCGGCAATAACATATCGCCGCTTATAATAGGTATCGTTTATCATCGTTGTGTACGGTCATAAAGAAATACCAGCACAAAAGTCATCAACGAACTGAGCAATATACTCATAATCAGCCACCCCAAATGCGCTACACTCCAAGCCTCCAATAGCATCACCAACGTATGATGAAGAATAATCATAATACCGGAAAGAGTCGTAAACTGCCAATCCCCCAAGGTAGAAGAGCATATCTGCGAACCTATACGATTAACATCTTGCACCAAGCGACTAATCATCAGCGGACGGAAATAAGACACCGCTACACAAGCCGCCATATGAACACCCGCCGTGGAGCAGATGGCATCCATCACCAAGCCGACTGCAGCACCTATCAGCAACTCCACCCAACGAGGCAACGAAGACGGCAAGAACAATAAGCACAAAATGTAAATATAAGGATGAAAAACACCCAAGAAATGCAAGTTATTGATCAGCAGTCCCTGCAAGAGTAGCAGCACAATCAAACGAATAATATGTTTAAGCGTGTTATTCATCCACCATTAATTCGTCTATTTCGTTTTTAGCCGTATTGCGCAGTACTTGCACGTAGTGCAGTTTGCGGAAGTCCGTCGTCAGACGCATGCGGATATTGTAATAACTATCCCCCTCGTCCAATCGTGCTTTCTCCACCACACCAATCATAATACCTTCCGGAAAAGTAGATGTTAAGCCACTGGTTATGACCGAATCACCCTCTTCCACCATAATATGTCGGGCTATCTCGGCCAAGTTAATATGCCTATAATCGTGCCCCTGCCAAGAAGTAAAGCCTATCTGTCCGTTCTTTTTGATTCGTGCTGATTGATTGATTCCTGTATGAATCAGCGGAACAACCAGCGCAAAACGCTCATTGACGCGACTGACTACCCCTACAACACCTTGGCTGCAAACGACACCCATACCAACTTCTATACTATCCCGCTTGCCTTTGTTCAGTGTCAGATAGTTATGTTCCTGATCTGTGCTCAAATCAATCACCTTGGCAGGGATGACCTGATAATTCAAATGGGCGTATTTATAGGCGGTGGTGTCAGCGTTTTCCTTAAGCGGCTCCAGAGCATTCTCCAGCGATTGCACCTGCTCCTGCAAGCGACTAATCTGCTCACTCAACTGCTCATTATCCTTACGCAACCGGAAATACGACACGATATCGTCACCCGTTGCATTGACATCGGCTATCAACTGATTGGAAGATGTCAGAATAGTAGAACGCGAATAAGACTGATTGGTACTTATCAGCAAAAAAGCAAGTACCTCCAAGAGTATAAACAAAAGGAGGCAACTGTGCTGCATTATGAACTGCAACAGATTTTTCATACTGATAGCACCAATCCCTACCGCTTATTAGCGAATCAGGAAGCTGAAGTTTTGCGTATTCTTCAACGCAACTCCCGTACCGCGAGCCACACAGTGAAGCGGATCCTCGGCTACGTGGAACGGAATGGTTATCTTGGTCGTCAGACGCTCTGCCAAACCATGCAGCAAAGCACCGCCACCGGTCAACCATATACCGCGTTTGAAGATGTCGGCATACAACTCAGGAGGAGTAGATTCCAATGCTTGCAGAATGGCATTCTCTATCTTGGCGATGGATTTCTCCAAGCAATGGGCAATCTCCTGATACGAAACGGGAACACTCATCGGAAGTGCCGTCACCTTGTTAGGACCGATAACAACAAAGTCATCCAGCGGTTCGGGCAACTCGGGTATAGCACTACCAACGGCAATCTTGATACGCTCTGCCGTCGGCTCGTCAATACGGATATTGTGCATACGACCCATATACTCCACAATGTCGGCATTGAAATCATCACCGGCAATCTTGATGGACTTATTGGTAACTATACCACCCAACGAGATAACAGCAATCTCGGTCGTACCACCACCTATATCAACCACCATACAACCCTCCGGACTCTCGACATCAATACCCATACCGATAGCCGCAGCCATCGGCTCGTAAATCATATAGACATCGCGTCCACCGGCATGCTCCGAACTATCGCGCACGGCACGTATCTCCACCTCGGTCGAACCCGAAGGAATACAAACCACCATGCGGATATTAGGTGTAAACATACGTGACTGATGAGGCATCATCTTGATCATACCTCGAATCATCATCTCGCAGGCGTAGAAGTCGGCAATCACACCATCACGCAACGGACGCACCGTACGAATGATATTACCACCCTTACCTATCATCTGCTGAGCTTTGCGACCTACGGCAACCATCTTGTTGTCAGCCGCACTGATAGCTACTACGGAAGGCTCATCCACCACCACTTGATCATCAACCATAATGATGGTATTGGCCGTTCCCAAGTCAATAGCTATTTCTTGTGTTAAAGAAAAAAGACCCATAATTATTAGGCGTATTTGATAGATTAATAATTTTTGCAAAAACAGCGTACAAAATTACAAATAATTTTTGGATTATGCAAATAAATTTGCAAATATGATTATTTTTTTGTACTTTTGTAGCCCCATTATAAATTAGGGGTAGTAGGTATGTCCGACAAACAACACATAGAAGTTGCATTGGTAGGTAGTCCGAAAAGCGGAAAATCGGCCCTAATCGCACAGATGCAATTAGCCGCTGCCAAGCGGCAGGATGTTGTTGTGGATTTTGACGAACACCATTCACATAAAGAGATGGACTGCGAATCCCACGACGTGGTACTGCAAGTGGTAGATGCCGTCAATCTGGAAGAGAGCCTGATGCTCACGCCGTCGTTTGTCGATCATAACCACCACCTCGTCCTGGCCATCAACCGCTACGACTTATTACTCAAGACCCACCACCGCATCAACCTGACCCGCTTCCGCGAATTGGTAGGCGTGCCGGTGTTGACTGTTTCGTCCGTTACCGGCGAAGGGATTGAAGATGTACTGAATGAGGTGATTGTGGCCGCACAGACAGACTGTACCGCTCACCCCGTCGTGCATGCGTGGGAACAACAGGAAGAGGACGCCTATCGCGCGTATGTACAAGGTGTGCTCCACGAGACCCTGATACACCCGCGATGGGATTCCCACACACTCTTGGAGAAAATCAACCGCATCCTAATCAATAAATGGACAGGCATACCTATTTTGATAGCGTTATTGGGATTTGCTTTTTGGGCAACTTTTGCCATTGGCGAACCACTCCAAAACCTCCTCCAAAGCGGCATAGATGCGCTGTATCTATGGATTGTAAACACAATGCCCGCAAGTTGGTTGCAGAGTTTAGTGGCTGACGGAATTGTATTGGGTGTCGGATCCTTACTAACCGCCCTTCCCAATATCGTGGTGTTGTTCTTCTTCATCAGCATGATGGAAGATACCGGTTATTTGGCACGTGTCGCGTACCTGATGGATGATATTATGCACATAGTGGGCTTGCACGGACGCTCTTTTATCCCCCTATTGATGGGCTTCAACTGCAATGTGCCGGCTATTATTGCAGCACGGGATATACACAATACCAAAAACCGTATCTTGACAATCCTGATGGTACCTTTTATGTCCTGCTCGGCACGCCTTCCGGTATATATACTGTTCGTTTCCACCTTCTTTACACAGCACAAAGCGTTGGTATTAGGTTCTATCTACCTAATCGGTTTGGCATTGAGTTTTCTTTTCGGGTGGATTATGAAGCATACCAAATGGTTTAAGCAACCCGAACAGGACTATATCAACGAGTTACCGAAGTTCCAAATACCTTCTTGGCAAAGTATGGGACGACATATCTGGTATCGAATCAAAGACTTCCTACAAAAAATATCTACCGTCGTGCTGTGTGCTTCGGTGATTATTTGGGCATTGGAGTATTTCCCAAATGGCAATTTGAATGATTTAGACTCGTCGTGGTTAGCCGCTATCGGCAAAGCCATTGAACCCCTTATGCAACCATTAGGATTTGATTGGAAAATGTCCGTTTGTCTCCTGACCGGTCTGCCTGCCAAAGAAGCCATCGTGTCCTCGTTTGCCATCTTATACGGCGGTAATCTGATGAATGCACCTTTTACGCCGGTCAGTGCATACGCTTTCCTGGTGTTCACCCTGTTATACTTCCCGTGTATAGCAACCATATCGACCATTCGAAAGGAAACGAATCGCTATTGGGCTATTTTTGCGGTCATCAACTCCCTACTATTGGCATGGTTAATGACTTGGTTAGTAACAGTAATAGGTAATACTATATGGTAGAAAAAGTGATTGTCATTATATTGAATGCTGCGGCTGTATCGGGATGGATATATGCTATTTATAAGCAAACAAAACAACCTCCTTTCGACGGTTGCTCCGGCTGCTCCTTGCGGGATAAATGCACGAAGATAAAAAAGAAATTAAGCTATTGCTTGCTATATATATAATGTGTGCGACGGTTATTCCGCTCTTTGCTCACTTACAAGGTGTAGTCTTGGACGACCAAGGCGAACCTCTTGTGGGTGCCAATGTCTATTGGGCGGGAA
>JAGHSG010000166.1 GCA_018066005.1 Bacteroidales bacterium
AGGATGCTTTGAACGGTATCTACGACATTATCCACGCGGGTGACGGTGGCTTGGAAATCAATGGCTTTGATGCCCTGAACGGTGGTCTTGGCGTCGGTGATGACCGTATCCACATTTTGGATAATGCCCGGCAGTTGTTCGTGGGTGACGTGACGTATATCCTTGGCACTGGCGGTCAAGTCGCGGGTAACCTGTTCGATATTGTCCAAGGACTGTTTGAGGGTGTTATTTCCCACTTGGCTATTGACCTTGACGATAAGGCTGTCGAGGTTCTCCAAGGCGTCGTCCACCTTACCCATAAAGCCTTCTTGGAGGGTTTCCAGCAGTCCCGGCACCACTTTGGCGGACAGTGTATCTCCGTCGGCATAGATACGTTTACCTTCGGTACTACCGACCGGCACGACCACTTCGATGGCTTTGCCGCCCAGTACGCCGTCATCAAACAGACGCATCTCGGTGGGGTCCGTCACGACGATATTCTTATCCATAGAGATAAAGACGGTGAAGGCGTTCTCTTGTGTATAGTCGTAGATGATTTTATCCACCTGACCTACTTTATATCCGCGCACGTAAACGGGGGCCTGCTCCTGCAAGCCGCTGACGTTGCTGAAGATACCGACATAATGCTTGGTGGGCGAGAAAATATCTACGCCTTTGAGGTAGTTAAGTCCAAAGATGACCAAGAAGACACATACAATAGCCAAAAGGGCTACTTTGATTTCGCGTTTGTATTTCATAATAGTTAATCAGTTGTTTTGGTGATGAAGCAATCGGGGAATTTGTCCTTGATTTGCTCCTTGTAAGCAGCGGCTTCTTCGCGCGTGGCGAATTCACCTGCCATATATTTATACAGGTCACCTGCCTTGCGGTAGGTATAGTTGGTTAAGCCCTTGAAATTGTGGTCTTTAGCAGGCAGAACGGTTCTGGAAACGAATATCTGCACACGCCACACCGTTTTGGGGGCAGAAGCGACCGTATTTTGCGGCTCCTGAGCGGGTGTTGCTTGCGGCTCCTGGGCGGGTTGGATTATCTGCTCCGAGTTGGCGGGTTGGACTACGGGAGCAACCGGCACCTGAACGGGTTTTTCTTCGATAGGTTGGGCGATTTTTTCGCCGGGTTTGTAGTAATTACAAAAAGCATAGAAAAGGGCGTTGGTTATTTCGCGTTTACCCTGGTCGGAGGCGAGGTATTTCTCTTCGTCCGAATTGCTGATAAATCCCATCTCGACGAGTACGCTGGGGCACGCCGATTTGAGCAGCACCCAGAAAGCGGCCTGACGCACGCCGCGGTCTTCGCGGTGGAGGGTATTGGTGAACTCGTTCTGGACCATAGAAGCGAACTGCAGACTCTTGTCCATATACTGGTTCTGCATCAGTTCAAACATAATATACGATTCGATGCTGTTGGGGTCAAATCCCTGATATGCGGTTTGGTAGTCGGCTTCGAGTTTGATAACGGCGTTTTCGCGCATCGCCACGTCAAGGTTCTGCTCCATCTTGTCAGTACCGAGTATGAACACTTCCGTGCCGCGTGCGCTGCGACTGTCGGCAGCATTGGTATGGACGCAGATGAAAAGGTCGGCGTTGTTCTTATTGACAAAGTCGGCACGACCCTGCAGGGAGATGAACTCATCGGAAGAACGGGTCAGGAGCACCTGTACTTCGGGGTATTGGGTACGAATCTTAGACGCCAAGCGCAAGCTGACATCCAGGTTGAGGTTCTTTTCCATCAGTCCGCTGCGTCCGACGGCGCCGGCATCTTTGCCACCGTGACCGGCATCAATAACGACGGTAAAAGGTGCAGCCATAAGCGAGGCGGAGAGTGTGATAAGAGCGAGTGTTAAAAACTTTTTAGCCATAATACTTCAATTTGTCTGCAAAAGTACTCATTTTACGGCAGATAAACAAGGTATTTTTATTTTATATAAAAAAAAGCCGAAAAGATTTGTATGTTTCATTTTTTTTTCGTAACTTTGCGCGATATTTGCATATAAAATATGAAAACGAGCGAATTCACATCCGAAGAGGAGCAACATATTCAGGAAGCGTTTGATTTGCTGTTGCGCGATTATGCGGCTTCGCATCACCGTCAGAAGGTGGAGATTATCACGCGTGCGTTCGAGTTCGCCAAGCAGGCGCACAACGGTGTGCGTCGTTTGAGCGGAGAGCCTTATATTATGCATCCGTTGGCCGTGGCACGTATCGTGGTGCGCGAGATAGGTCTAGGCAGTACGAGTATCTGTTCGGCGCTGTTGCACGATGTGGTGGAGGATACGGATTACACGGTGGAGGATATAGAGCGTCTGTTCGGTGCCAAGATAGCGCAGATAGTAGATGGTCTGACCAAGATATCAGGCGGCGTGTTCGGTGACCAGGCGGAGAAGCAGGCGGAGAACTTCCGCAAACTGCTCTTGACTATGTCGGATGATATACGCGTGGTGTTGGTGAAGTTGGCCGACCGCCTGCACAATATGCGCACGTTAGGCGCACAGACGCCGGAGAAGCAGCGCAAGATAGCAGGCGAGACGCAGTATATATACGCCCCGTTGGCGCACAGGTTGGGTTTCTTCCCGATTAAGTCCGAATTGGAGAATTTAAGTTTCCAATACGAGTACCCCGAGTTATACAAGCAGATATCCGACCGTTTGGCGGCTTGCAAAGAGGCGCAGTTGGAGAGTTTTGAGGAGTTTGCACAGCCTATCCGGGATAAGTTGACGGAGATGGGTTATTCGTTTACCATCACGGCACGTATCAAGTCGGTCTATTCCATCTTCAAGAAGATGCAGCGCAAGAACATTCCCTTTGAGGACGTGTACGATTTATTGGCGGTGCGTATTGTCTTCACGCCCAATGAAGCTATGTCGGAGAAGGACCAGTGTTGGATATTATATGCAGCTATTACAGAGATTTATCACCCGCATCCCGAGCGCATCAGGGACTGGATATCCACGCCTAAAGCCAACGGTTACGAGGCCCTGCACGTGACGGTAATGGGTAAGAACGGACGCTGGGTGGAGGTGCAGATACGTTCCGACCGTATGCACGAGATAGCCGAACACGGTTTGGCGGCACACTGGAAATACAAAAACGACGTGTCGGGGGACGAGAACGAGTTGGACCACTGGTTGCAGGAGGTGAAGGAAGTGCTGGAAAATCCCGACCCGGATGCGATGGCCTTCTTGGATAACTTCAAGTTGAGTCTTTTTGCTCACGAAGTATTCCTGTTTACCCCGACGGGCGAGATTAAGACCTTGCCGCAGAACGCGTCCGTATTGGACTTTGCCTATATGTTGCACACCAAGTTAGGGGAGCATTGCATCGGCGCCAAAGTCAATCACCAGTTGCAACCTATCTCGTACCGCTTCAAATCGGGCGACCAAGTGGAGATATTGACGTCCCAGAACACGCAACCCGTTCCGGAGTGGCTCAATATGGTAGAGACAGCCAAAGCCCAAGATGCTATTCGCAAATACCTTAAGCGCAACGCGTTGTCGGGCGAAGCGACAAAGATAGAACCCTTCCTGGCCAAGATACATGTGCGCGGAGTGGACCGTCTGGGAATGTTGGTACAAATCATACAGATGGTGTCGGAGAAGATGAAGATGAATATGCGTGAGTTGTACATTGAGACCGAGGAGCAGATATTCGATTGCACCATCGGCGTGCAGGTTTACAGTGAAGAGTCCGCGTCCAACTTATGTGCCGAGTTGCAGACGATACAAGGCATTAACGTGGTAGAACGGAAACAATAGACGATAAACGATTAACGATTGACGATTAACGATTAACGATAAACGATAAACGACAAACAACTAACAATCAAAATGATTACGAACATGAAAAAGATGTTTTCTGTTTTGGCAGGTGTGCTGATGGCCACCGCCATGATGGCGCAGGGTGAACCCGTCATCACTTTCGAGAAGACCAGTCATGACTTCGGTAAGATTAACGAAGCAGACGGCCGTGTAACTACCGTATTTAATTTCAAGAACGAGGGTATGAGTCCGCTCGTGCTGAGTAACGTGCGCGCCAGTTGCGGTTGCACCACTCCCAAATGGACCCGCGAGCCCATTGAGCCGGGTGCTACAGGTGCCATCACGGTTACTTACAACCCCAACGGCCGTCCCGGTCGCTTCTCCAAGACCATTACTGTAACGTCCAACGCGGTAGAAGGTACGACACGTTTGTACATCAAGGGTGAGGTTATTCCCAAACCTGCCAAACCCGTTAACAAGTATCCGTACAAAGTGGCTGAACTGAGTATTTCGGACAAGAACATCAACTTCGGTGATGTTTATAAAGGCAAAGCCGCTATGCAAACCTTGGAATACGCTAACCAGACCCAAGCCGACATCACGGTAGAGGGCAGTTATTCCAACGACCTGAACGCCGTAGCAACGTTGGCAGAGGTTAAGCCCGGTCAGAGCGGCACCTTGAACGTGGAGTTCAACACGGCAGCCTGCAACACCTACGGTCCGTACAAAGAGACGTTCTACCTGAAAGTGAACGGCAAGACGGAGCAGACCGAGACGTATGCCATTACAATGGTGGCTAACGTGGTGGAAGACTTCAGTCAGATGACCGAGGAGCAGAAATTGCACGCTCCTATTGCAGAGGTAGGTCCTGAGGTTAATTTGGGTATTTTGCCCAAAGGTAAGAGCAAGGTCAGCAAAGTGTTCCCGTTGGTTAACGCCGGCGATAACGCCCTGTTGATTCGTCGCATCATCGCTGCCGACGATATGGCTTTCTATGCACCCAAGACCGGTCTCAAATCCGGCAAGAAAGCGTTGAAGATTACCGTTAACACCACCAATATGGCTGCAACCAAATATCAACGCAACATAACCATCATCACCAATGACCCCAAGAATCCGGTCAAGAATGTTAAATTAGTTTGGGAAGTTCAATAAATGATGGAGCATCCTGAAAATAGTAACGAATACAAAGGTCTAACCGTGAACGAAGGCGTAGAGAACTTACCGCAGGTGAATCCCTACGCCACGTTCCGGCGACACAAACGTGTCCTAACGGCAGAAGAATACGTAGAGGGTATTCTCCGCGGGGACATTACCCTACTCTCGCAAGCCGTGACGCTGGTGGAGAGTAATTTACCATCCGACCAAGCCATTGCACAGAAAGTGATTGAGATGTGTCTGCCCCATGCAGGTCACTCGGTCCGCGTCGGCATCACGGGTGTTCCCGGAGCCGGCAAATCGTCGTTCATTGAGGCTTTGGGTACGGAATTATGCCATCAAGGCAAACACTTGGCCGTCTTGGCTATTGACCCGTCCAGTGAGCGCTCGAAGGGGTCTATATTAGGCGATAAGACGCGTATGAACGAGTTATCCGTTCAAGCCAACGCTTTTATCCGTCCCAGTCCGTCGGCAGGTTCATTAGGCGGCGTGGCGCGCAAGACACGCGAGACGATTGTGCTGTGCGAAGCCGCCGGGTTTGACACCATATTGATTGAGACGGGAGGTGTGGGCCAGTCGGAGACAGCCGCTCATTCGATGGTGGACTTCTTCCTGCTGCTGCAAGTGACCGGTACGGGTGACGAATTGCAGGGCATCAAGCGAGGCATCATGGAGATGGCTGACGGTATAGCCATCAACAAGTGCGACGGCAACAACATAGAGCGCGCACAAGCAGCACGGGTCAGTTTCAAGAACGCCCTGGCGCTGTTCCCCCCTACCGAGTCGGGTTGGCAACCGTATGCCGAGACCTGTTCGGCGGTAGAAAAAACGGGCATCACAGAAGTGTGGAATATGATAGAAAAATATATAACGTTCACGCGCGAAAACGGGTATCTGGAACGTAAACGCACCCAGCAAGCCAAATACTGGATGTATGAGACCATCAATTCGGCATTGCTGAACGGTTTTTACCAGCACCCCGAGATGGAAGCCCTGACCCAACTTATGGAAAAGAAAGTTCTTAATAACGAAATAAGCAGTTTTATTGCTGCATCCGAATTACTCAATGCCTACTCAAAACTCAAATAAAACAACGCGCAAGACCGCGACGCGTCCGGTCAAAGTAGGACCGAACGACATGGGCAAACTGCCTCCACAAGCCATTGAATTGGAGGAGTCCGTATTAGGTGCCCTGATGATTGAAAAAGAGGCTTTTGTCTCTGTTTCGGACATCTTGCGTCCCGATGTCTTCTATAAAGAGCAGAACCAACGCATCTTTGAGGCTATTCAGGCCTTAGCCGTACAGGAAGAGCCTATTGATATTCTCTCGGTGACGGAGAAACTGAAGAAACTCGGTACGCTGGAGGAAGCCGGAGGTGTGGCTTACCTGACCGACCTGACCCGTCGTGTGGCTTCGGCGGCTCACCTGCGTTATCACGCCCAAGTGCTGGGGCAAAAAGCCACGGCACGGGCACTCATCCACATGGCTACCGAGATAGAAGAACTCGGTTACGACGAGACGCAAGATGTGGAAGAGTTGATGAATAAAGCCGAAGGAGATATATTCAATATATCGCAACAAAACCAGAAACGTGACGTGGTGCAGATAGACTCGGTTATTGACGAGGCTTTCAAACGTATGCGTGCCGCATCGCAGAACGAAGGCAATATATCCGGTATCCCGAGCGGTTTCACCGAACTGGACAAGATAACGTCCGGATGGCAGAAATCCGACCTTATTATTATAGCAGCCCGTCCGGCAATGGGTAAGACGGCTTTTGTGCTATCTATGGCTAAGAATATCGCCGTCAATTTCCGTCAGCCCGTGGCTATGTTCTCGCTGGAAATGTCCAAAGTGCAGTTGGCTAACCGTCTGCTGATGAACGTGTGCGAGATAGAAGGTGACAAAATCAAGAACGGTAAACTGAGTAAAGACGAGTGGAACCGTCTGGAACATAAAGTGCGCGACCTGCAAGGTGCACCTATTTATATAGATGACACTCCTGCCCTATCCGTATTTGAGTTGAAGAGCAAAGCCCGTAAGTTGGTTCGTGAGCACAAGGTGGGGCTAATTATTATCGACTACTTGCAACTGATGAACGCACAGGGGATGAACTTCGGTTCCCGTGAGCAAGAGGTTTCTATCATATCTCGTAACTTGAAGACATTAGCCAAAGAACTGGACATACCCATTATCGCCTTGTCGCAGTTGAACCGTGGCGTAGAAGCACGTTCCGGTGTGGACGGCAAGAAACCGCAGTTGAGTGACTTGCGTGAGTCGGGTGCTATTGAGCAGGATGCTGATATGGTGTGCTTCATTCACCGTCCGGAGTATTACCACCTCTATTCGGATGAGAAAGACGGTAAGGACTTACGCGGATTAGGGCAGATCATCATTGCCAAACACCGTAACGGTGCCGTGGCGGATATATGGTTGCGATTTGTGGCCAAGTATGCCCGATTCCAGAACGAGAACGAAAGTTTTGACAGCGAGGACCTCACTCCCCTGCCATCAGCCGGCGAGATATCCATCCGCTCATCTATGGGCAACGCGGATGGCGCCCAATTAGAGCAAGAAGATGCACCATTTTAAGAATTATAGAACAAAATATATATGCAACGCACAGTAATTATTGACGCTCTCAAGAGCACCGCATTTAACGAGCCCATCAACGTTCGGGGATGGGTACGCAGCAAGCGAGGAAACAAACAAGTCAGTTTCATCGCCCTTAACGATGGTTCGACCATCAAGACCATACAGATTGTGGCCGATATGAGTAAGTTCACCGAGGAGCAACTCAAACCTGTTACGACGGGTTCGTGTATCTCCGCTACGGGTATATTGGTACCCTCGCAAGGAGCAGGTCAAGCCGTTGAGATTCAGTTGACGGAGTTGGAGGTTTACGGCACAGCCGACCCTGACCAATACCCCTTGCAGAAGAAAGGTTTGAGTATGGAGTACTTGCGTACGATTGCTCAC
>JAGHSG010000065.1 GCA_018066005.1 Bacteroidales bacterium
TGGCTACTGCTTACGTGGGTAAAGACGCCGTTAACGTGATGGCTGCCGTTAAGAAAGAACTCGGCATTAAATAATGGCTGACGGCTATTTGGAAAACCACTATGCCGAATACGAAAAAAGGAAGGCGGCGTGGTTGAAAAAGAAAAAAAGTTATTCCTATAATCATCAAGCGGGGTCGGTTCGACCTCGCTTTCAAGAAATTACAACAATGAGTGTAGAAAAAATTCAGCAGACCTTGCGTGATAGCGCTGCTGCTCGTTGGACCGTCTTGGTGCTGGTAGCATCCATGATGTTCTTTGCGTATATGTTTGTAGATATCCTCTCTCCGTTGGCTTCGCTGCTGAATGAGACGCGCGGATGGGACCAAGGAGTCTTTGGTACGTACGCTGCTGGAGAATACCTACTGAACGTGTTCGGCTTCCTGATTCTTGCCGGTATCATCTTGGACAAGATGGGTGTCCGTTTCACTGGACTGCTCTCCGCTTCCATGATGGTAATCGGTGCCGCCATTAAATACATAGGTATCTCGGACTGGTTTGACGCCAACAACATAACTTGGCTCAACTCATGGTGGACCATCATGCCCGGCTCGGCCAAGATGGCGATGTTCGGCTTCATGATTTTCGGCTGCGGTTGCGAGATGGCAGGTACTACGGTCAGCAAGATTCTCGCCAAGTGGTTCAAGGGTAAAGAGATGGCGCTCGCCATGGGTTTGGAGATGGCGATTGCACGTGTCGGCGTCTTTGCCGCCATGGCTGCTGCACCACGTCTGAGCGTCTATTTCGCCATTGATGGAACCAACTCCGTAGTGGCTCCGCTGCTGTTTGCTGCCCTGCTGCTGGTCGTTGGACTGCTTAACTTTGCCGTGTTCACCATTATGGATAACAAGTTTGACAAGCAATTAGTTGCTATTGGTGAAACGACCGCCGAAAAAGACCCCGAAGATGAGTTCCACGTCTCGGACCTCAAACAAATCCTGACCAGCAAGATGTTCTGGATCATCGCTCTGCTGTGTGTCCTCTACTACTCCGCTATCTTCCCCTTCCAACGCTTTGCTACCAATTTCTTGGAAGAGACTCTGCAAATATCCAACGGCGAAGCAGCCGACCTGTTCAAGTGGTTCCCCATCTTGGCGATGGTACTGACCCCCTTCTTGGGTGCATTCATTGACTACAAGGGTAAAGGTGCATCCATGATGCTGCTTGGAGCACTTATTATGATTGTTTGTCACAGTTGTTTTGCTTTCTTGTTGCCACTTTATCCCAGCCGCATATTGGCACTATGCATCATATTGGTCTTAGGTGTCAGTTTCTCGCTCGTACCGGCTTCTATGTGGCCTGCCGTGCCTAAGATTATTGATGAAAAAGTACTCGGCTCGGCTTACTGCCTTATCTTCTGGGTGCAGAACATAGGTCTTTGCCTCGTACCGCTGTTGATTGGTAAACTGCGTGTATGGACAGGCGGTTATTTAGTGCCGATGATTGTGTTCGCCTCTTTCGGCGTTGCAGCGTTTATCTTGTCTTTCTTCCTTAAAGCGGAAGATAAGAAAAAAGGCTATGGACTTGAATTACCAAATAAGAAATGAATTGGGACTTTCTCATAAAAGATAAGCAGTCACTTTTTGTAACTACTGACAGCCGGCAGGTAACTCCCGGCTGTGTCTTTGTCGCCCTCAAAGGCGAACATTTTGACGGCAACGAGTTTGTGGACCAAGCCCGCCAAGCAGGTGCCGAATATATCATTTCCGGCGATAATGCCATGGCTGAGTTGCAAGACTTGGCACGTGCATGGCGACGTGAATTGGGACTTCCCATCATAGCTATCACAGGCACAAATGGCAAGACCACAACCAAAGAACTGACCGCCACCGTTCTCTCTACGATGTATAACCTGCACTACACGCAGGGCAACTACAATAACTCGTTAGGTGTGCCGCTCACCTTATTACAAATCACGCGCGCACACGAGTTGGCTATTATTGAGATGGGGGCATCCCATCCGGGGGACATCCGCGAGTTGGTCGAGATAGCCGAACCTAATTACGGACTCATCACCAACGTAGGCAGAGCCCACTTGCAGGGATTCGGCTCGTTTGAAGGTGTGCAACAAACCAAAGCCGAGTTATACGACTACTTATTGACCCACCCCGAGACGACCAAAGGTATCTTTGTCAATGAGGACAACGAATACCTGAACAAAATGCTGGCCAACTCGGCTCTGCAACATAACATCAACATAACATCACCGATATACTACAATACCCTGCCCATGCTGACCAAGACTCATCTGGTGGGGGATTATAATGCCGAGAATATATCGGCGGCTTTGTGCATTGCCGAACATTTCGGCGTGAAGCGCAAAACGGCTATTGAAGCCATCCGCGCTTACCACCCGACCAATAACCGGTCGCAGCAGATGACAACCGACTGCAACGAGTTGGTCATTGACGCTTACAACGCCAACCCCACCTCCATGGCAGCCTCTATTCAGTCTTTTCTTACGTCCGAAGAAGAAAATAATTTACAAACTTACAAATTTACAAATTGTTTCATCCTCGGTGAGATGCGCGAATTAGGCGAGTATAGTCACACGGAGCACCAGAACATCGTCAATATGCTCTTGGAGCGCAAGGCGGAACATGTCTTGTTGGTCGGTGAAGAGTACCGCTCCACAACAGCCACCTATCCTATCTTCCACGATGTAACCGAATTGAGCGACTATTTGCGCGCCAATCCGATGAAAGGATACCGCATCCTTATCAAGGGGTCGCGGGGAAATCAATTAGAAAAAATCATTCCGTTATTATGAATAAAAAACTCATTACCCTCTTCGTCATTGTAGCCGGCGGCATTATTGCTGCGTTGTTATATTTATATTTCCATCAGCGTGAGCAAATGCAGGAGATGGTCGAAGAATTGGAATTTGAAAAAGAAGCCATCCAGGACGAATACGAAGACCTCGCTATTCAGTTTGACGGCTATCAGCAGTTAGATATCCACAACGACTCGTTGCAGGAGCAACTGGCCAAGGAGCAACAACGTGTGCGCGACTTGTTGGAAGAGTTACGCATCACCAAAGCCACCAATGCCCGCCGTATAGCCGCCCTCAAAAAAGAACTGGCTACCGTTCGCGCCGTCATGGTGACTTATGTGCATCAGATTGACTCCCTCAACCACACCAATCAACAACTCACCGAAGAGAATCAGCAGTACCGCGTTCGTAATCAAGAGATAACACAGGCCAATACCCAACTGACGCAAGTCAATACCCAACTGACACAAGTCGTTACACGCGCTGCCATGTTGGAAGTCAGTGGTTTTGAGTGCATCCCCCTCAATAAACGCGACCGCAAGACGTCCTATTTCAGTCAGATACAGAAACTGCAATTCAACTACGCCATACAGAAGAACATCACTTGTGAGCCGGGCAACAAGACCGTTTATATGGTGCTCCGCCGTCCCGATGGCGAAGTGATGCAGAAGCGTCCGGAACAGTTGTTCAACTACGAGAACGGCCAAGTACCCTATTCGATTCGTCAAAGCGTAGAGTATGCCGGAGAAACCCTCGCACAAACTATGTATTGGCAGGTGGAAGAGATTCTGCAAGCAGGTACCTACACCGCCGAGTTCTTCATCGACGGCAACCTCTGTGGTTCCTTCACCTTTAAGTTAGAAAAATAAATGAAAAAGCCGGTCTCACAACCGGCTTTTATCTTACTTCTTCATTGCTTCCATCAACTTGCTTTCTATCTCGTCCGCCAAGTCGGGATTGTCGCGAAGTACGTTCTTAGTAGCGTCACGACCTTGGGCTAATTTCTTGCCGTCGTAACTGAAGAACGACCCGCTCTTGGTCAGGATGCCGTATTCAACACCCATATCAACCAACTCACCTGTTTTGGAGATACCTTCGTTGAACATAAGGTCAAACTCGGCTTTCTTGAATGGGGGAGCCACTTTGTTCTTAATGACCTTAACAGCCACTTGGTTACCAATCACCGTGTCACCGTCTTTGATAGCGCTCTTCTTGCGTATATCCAGACGCACGGAAGCGTAGAATTTCAAGGCGTTACCGCCGGTCGTCGTCTCAGGGTTGCCGAACATAATGCCGATTTTCTCACGCAATTGGTTAATGAAGATGCAGGTTGTGTTGGTCTTGTTGATGGTGCCGGTCAGTTTGCGCAACGCCTGACTCATCAGACGGGCTTGCAGACCCACTTTATTATCGCCCATATCGCCGTCTATCTCGGCTTTGGGAGTCAGCGCAGCCACCGAGTCAACCACCACCAAATCCACTGCACTACTGCGAATCAACTCGTCCGCAATCTCCAAAGCCTGCTCTCCGCAGTCGGGTTGTGCAATAAGCAAGTTCTCTACATCCACGCCTAATTTCTCGGCATAGAAGCGGTCAAAAGCGTGCTCAGCGTCAATGATGGCAGCTATGCCGCCTTGGCGTTGCACTTCTGCCATAGCGTGGATGGCAAGGGTTGTCTTACCACTGGATTCAGGGCCGTAAATCTCGATAATACGTCCTTTGGGGTAACCGCCAACGCCAAGGGCGAGGTTCAATCCCACACTGCCTGTGGAGATAACAGGAACATCTTCCACTTTGTCTTCGCCGAGGCGCATAATAGCACCTTTGCCGAACTGTTTGTCAATCTTTTCCATTGCGTCTTGCAGCGCTTTCAGTTTGGCTGCCGACGGAGTTTGTTTATTCTCTGCCATAATTATATTAGTTTATCAATTATTCTCTATTTATCTAGTTCCCTAGTTAACTAGTTGACTAGTAAACTAGTAAAAAAACAAGTATCCTAACAATATCGCTGCCAGTATGCCGAAGAAGTCGGCTATCAGTCCGCAGACCACGGCATAACGGGTATCTTTGATGTTCACGCTGCCGAAATAGACAGCAAGTATATAGAACGTTGTATCCGTACTGCCTTGTACAATGCCCACCAGTCGTCCCACGAAACTGTCCACACCGTATTGAGCCATGGCATCCACCATCATCCCTCGTGCTCCTGCGCCACTCAACGTACGCATCAAAGCCGTCGGCAGAGCCGGTACAAAATCGGTGTTCAGACCTAATAATCCAAAGAACCATCCCATCCCTTGTACGAGCCAATCCATACCTCCGCTGGCGCGGAACATACCGACTGCCACTAATATGGCTATCAGATAAGGGATAATCCCTATTGCGGTTTGGAAGCCGCCTTTGGCACCGTCAATAAAGGCGTCATAGACGTTTATTTTATGTACCATACCGGCGATGATAAACCACGCAATAACGCCCAACAGGATGACTGCTGCCAGGATAGCGCTCCAACGTGTCACCACCTCTTGCGGCAACGACATAGCGCCCCATATAATCAGTCCCACAAAGGCGGTCAAACCCAATAAACTGCCTAATACAACAGGTTGCAACAGATTGATTTTCTGTGCAATAGCCACGCTAATCAATCCTGCCATGGCAGCAAAGTAAGTGGCTAATAAAATAGGTAGGAACACGTCCGCGGGGTTGACTATACCCATCTGTGCGCGGTAGGTCATGATGCTGACGGGAACCAGGGTCAGTCCGCTGGTGACTAATACAAGGAACATAATCATCGAGTTACTGGCGCGTGTCTTGTCGGGGTTGGTCTCCTGCATCTCTTTCATGGCTTGCAAACCAAGAGGTGTAGCGGCATTGTCGATGCCGAGCATCGTGGCGGAAATATTCATCAGCATACTGCCAAAGGCAGGGTGTCCTTTGGGCAGTTCAGGGAAAATGCGTGTGAAGAACGGACTGACCACGCGGGACATCTGGTTAACGACGCCACCTTTCTCGCCTATTTTCATGATACCCATCCAGAGGGATAGCACGCCGGTCAAGCCGATAGAAATCTCAAATCCCGTCTTGGCGGAAGTGAATGTTGAATCCAGAATGGCATTGAACACGCCCGTATTACCCATACAGAAAAACTCCACGCAGCCCAATACCACAGCCAGCAATATCAACCCTATCCAAATATAATTCAAAATCATGTTGCAAATTTACAACAAAAATTTGATATACGCAAATGTATTTGCATTTTTTAGGCGAAATAGATAAAATCCATCCATTTTTTACACCTTTTATACATCGGTCATGTTAGGACATTGTTAGGACTTTGTTAGGACATAATCAGGGGGGAAATCGGTGAATCGGTGAATCGGTTAATCGGTGAGGCGGTGTATCGGTGAGGCGGTGATAGAGAAAAAACCATAAAAAAGCGAAAAAATTTGCATGTATGCAAAAAAAATTGTATCTTTGCAGCGGAAAGCGTTAGGACGAACAAAATAATTGATAATAACTAAATTATTAACAATATGCGAAAACTTTTTTTGGCCATTATGGCACTCGCAGCTATTGCTTTGGTAGGCTGCAAAGACAAGGACGAGCCCCAAAAAGAAGGTACAAATTTAGTAGTGTATGGTAAAATCTTTACCGCGGAGAACAATACTATTGCTGATGCCTTTGTGGTAAAGAATGGCAAGTTTGTGTATGTAGGGGACACCATCGGAGCAAAGGAGTACGTCAAAGACGGAGCGCAAGTTATTGACTATAGAAACAAAGGACTTGTTATACCCGGTTGCACAGAGGGGCACGGGCACTTTGTTGGCATTGATGGCATAGCACGCATGTGGCCCGGATTTAGAAAACCCTACAAAAATCTCGTTAACTCAGTTATCCCTCAAAAGATGCAAACTAATCCGGGACAATTCATCTCTTTTGGCTGGAATACAATGGACGTTGAGAAGATTGGTAAAAATGACTATGCCACGGAGATAGAGAATGTATCGAATGGCTATCCGGTGATAATGATGGATGGAGGCGGACACAGTGCTGTTTGTAATAGGACTGCTCTCAAGAAAGCGGGACTGATTGATGAGGTCGGACATAAGATTAAAGATATTCGCGGAGGAGAGGTCATCACGATACAGGGGTCAGACAATATTGCCAGCGGATTTCTTACCGATGAAGCTGTGATGTACGTCCTTGAACAAAGTTTTGAAGCTCCGTTAGATGATGCCGGATATCGTCAGGCGTGCCAAAATGCTGTTGCGGAACTCAATAAACGCGGGTTCACCTCTTACTTAGATGCGTATATCAACGCCTTCGATGACGCAGAGATGTACAAATACCTTGCTCAAATGGATAAAGCCGGTACGCTCACCGCTAATGTGATGGGGTATTACACCATACGCAGTTACGACTGGGGGGTACCTAAGAATGGAAACATACCACAACGCGTAATAGATAAACTGAATCACATTCAAGATTTGTCCAATAAGTACACGAAGAAACATATCCAAGCCAACGGCGTTAAACTATTTGCAGACGGTGTGGTAGAAACCTATACGGGCTGGATTAGCGAGGAATATTTGAAACCCGACTTGCCGGCAGATAAAAAACATGGTAATAAAATCTGGGAGCAGGAGGAAGTCAATGCCATTGTGGCTGCTGCTAATGCCAAAGGTATGCCTGTTCATGTTCATACTTTTGGAGATATGGCTTGCAACCAAATCATCAATGCCTTCTGTGCTTCGCCTTCTGCATCCTCGCTCAAAATACGTAACTCATTAGCACACGTACGCAATATATCCGACGCAGACATTGTTCGTTGCGGGCAAAACAATATCGGCATCGCCTCCAATCTCATTTGGCACGCCGGAGACCCGGATTCTATTCGAAATTATTTATATTCGATTATGCCCGAAAAAGTTTATGAAGAGGGATATCCGATGAAGAAACTATTGAAAGCCAATATTATGGTTTCGTCCTCTACTGATGCTCCTTGCGGAGAAATGGTATTGGGTACTGTTCCCAATATCATCGGCGTTACGGTAACAGGTCTCGCTCCCGGCAGTTTAGATGCTAAGCCGCTGGGGCAGAACGACTTACTGACAGTTAGCGAGGCTCTGCAATGTCTCACCATCAATGGTGCTGCCAGTCTCGGTTTGGAGGACGAACGAGGCTCTATACGGATAGGTAAATATGCTGACTTTGTCCTGTTGGACAAGGATATTCTTGAATTGGGAGAAACAAACCCCAAAGATATTTTCAACACCAATGTCGTTAGTACATACTTTGAAGGTAAGGAAGTGTATAAGCAATAATCGTTCGAGAGCCAGTGTAAAATTTTAGTAACTTTCATCAAATGCAAGAATATCCGATGCTCGCAAAGACCTTTAAGGGTCTGGAAGGAATACTTGCCCAAGAGTTAATTGAATTGGGAGCCAATAACGTACAGCAGGAACGCCGTGCGGTGTCGTTCACGGGCGATAAGGCGCTTATGTATCGCGCTAACCTCTGTCTGCGTACTGCTTCACGCGTGCTCAAACCCATCTTGACTTTCCGTGCCAAAGATGCCGACGAGGTCTATGAGCAAGTCAAACAAATCGACTGGACACAGTACATGACCTTGCAAACAGGTTTCTGCATCGACTCTACCGTGTATAGCGAGGAGTTCCGCCATAGCAAATACGTCACCTATCGCGTCAAAGATGCTATCGCCGATTTCTTTATGGAGAAAGAAGGCAAACGTCCGTCGGTGAAAGTAACCAATCCCGACCTATATATCAACGTGCATATTGCCAACACGACCGTAACCGTGTCTTTGGACAGCTCGGGTGAGAGTCTGCACAAACGCGGTTACCGCGTAGCCAACACCGAAGCCCCTATTAACGAGGCATTGGCAGCCGCTATGCTCCTAATGGCAGGATGGAAAGGCGAGACGGATTTTTACGATCCCATGTGCGGCTCCGGCACCCTGCTTATCGAAGCAGCCCTGATTGCCCAAAACATAGCCCCCGGCGTGTTCCGTCAGGACTACGCTTTCTGCCGGTGGCCGGACTTTGATGAGAACTTATGGTCGGAGATATACAACGACGATAGTAACGAGCGTCCTTTCACGCATCATATATATGGTTCAGACGCCTCTTACTACGCCGTACAGGCAGCCCTGAAAAACGTCAAGTCTGCCGGTATGACCAAGTGCATCGACGTGCGTCAGATACGCTTGCAGGAAATCAAACGCGAGAACCCCACTCCTGCCCTTGTGATGATGAATCCGCCTTATGGCGAACGCTTGGCGCAGAACAAAGATGTCCTGCAATTATACGGCGACATGGGCACGGCCCTCAAACATCAGTTCAGCGGTTCAACGGCTTGGATCATATCTTCCAACGAAGAGGCACTCAAAAACATCGGACTGCATCCCACAAAAAAAGTTCACCTGTTGAACGGTGAACTTGATTGCTTGTTTAATCGCTATGAATTATTCTCCGGCGACCGCAAGACGTTTGTTAAAACACATCCTGCTCATCATCCTGCAAAGGAGCAGGCATCTCAACAACGGGGTCAGCGTCCTGCACCTCACGGCCGAGGTTCCGATACTCATCGGGGCGGTAAAGGATTTGCACATTCTCGGCGATAATCTCCGTCTTGTGACGTATCTGACCGTCTTTCTCCCAAGAACGGGTCTGGAGTTTACCTTCTACATACAGTTTCATTCCTTTGCGAACGCTACGCTCTGCCCATTCGGCCAGGTTACGCCATAGCACAATAGCATGCCATTCGGTCTTGTCGGGAATCTGTGTTCCGTTTTGCATGGTATAACCACGTTCGGTCGTGGCCAAATTGAAATTAGCAATAGCGGCTCCTCTGTCCAAGTAACGTACTTCGGGATCACTACCTACGTTACCTACTAAAATTACTTTGTTTACACTTGCCATAATAATTGGTTTTTAATTAATCGACTACAAAATTACACTTTTTTTTGCACATATCAAAAAAAAAGTGTACCTTTGTGCAAGAAATTAGAAAGAATACCTCATGAAACGACATTTTGCACTCCTCATCGCCCTCATTTGTATGGGCGGAATGTCCCTCTACGCAGGGAAAAAAGTTAATAAGGTCAATAACGCCGATGACGCACCATTAGCACAGAACTTGCAAGTACGCTGCATCGCTTTCTACAACTTGGAGAACCTGTTTGACACCATCCACGATGAAGGAAAGAACGACTATGAGTACTTGCCCGATGGCGGTATGAAGTGGACCGGCCTCAAATACGAGCACAAGATTCACAACATGGCGTACGCTATCTCCCAACTGGGTACGGATATAGACCCCCGTGGTGCTATGTGCGTAGGTGTGGCCGAAGTTGAGAACATGCGCTGCATGGAAGACTTATGCCAAGAGATTAACTCCAAATACGACCGTAATTACAAACCCATCCTTATCGAAGGTCCCGACCGTCGTGGCGTAGATGTCGGCTTTCTCTATAACCCCGACCTATTCAAACCCGTTAACGTGCGCGGACATGAACTCAAAGCACACTATACGGATGGCGGTGTAGTCAAGAGCCGTCTGCAACTGCTTATCTCCGGATATATCATCGGACAAGGCAGTCCCGAGAAAATTCATATCACCGTCAACCACTGGCCCAGCCGCTACGGAGGTGAACTGACCTCCCGTCCTACCCGCGACACGGCGGCTATGCTCGCACGGCAGATATTTGATAGCATCTATCAGAAAGAGCCGCGTGCCAAAATCATCCTCATGGGTGACTTGAATGACGACCCCTACAACCACTCATGCGCCGTTATCATGAATGCCAAGAAGAACCGCGAAGACGTGCCCGAACAAGGTTTCTTCAACACCATGTGGAAACACCTCGACAACGGTACCGGCACCCTGGCTTATCAGGGGTCGTGGAACTTATTCGACCAAATCATGATTTCCGAACCGCTGCTGAACGAGAAACTGGAAAGCGGTAAATGGACCTATTGGAAATCCCAGATATTTAATAAACCTTTCCTGACCGTTCAGGAAGGTAAGTTCAAAGGCAATCCTCTCCGTACCACCCAGTCCGGCGTTTGGCAAGACGGTTACGGAGACCACTACCCAACAATGATTTACCTAATTAGGAAATAAATGGAACAAGTCGTTGTCAGTCCGAAAGAGGCACAGGAACTGGAACAGAAATACCGCATTATCAAGCGGTCGGTAGATGCACGTCAACGCGAGTTGAAAGTGCATCTTACGATTTGTACGGACGACAACGGACACCGCCTGCCTATTGATGCACCTGTGGCCAAATATACCCCGCCCGCTTATCAAGATGTACATAACGCAGCGCACAGCGTCATCATCGTGGGCGCCGGTCCTGCCGGACTGTTTGCAGCACTCACACTCCTCGAACATGGCGTCAAACCTATTATCTACGAGCGGGGTAAGGACGTCAGCGAACGCAAGAAAGACATCGCCCTGCTGAACCGCAATGAAGGACTCAACCCCGAATCGAATTATTGCTTCGGCGAAGGCGGTGCCGGCACGTTCTCGGACGGCAAACTCTTCTCCCGCAGCAAGAAACGCGGCGATATGCAACGCGTCATGGAGATCTTCCATTACTTCGACGCCACCGATCGCGTACTGTACGAAGCCCACGCTCATATAGGCAGCGACAAACTGCCCACTATCATCCGCAATATGCGCGAGTGCATCCTCTCCCATGGAGGTGAAATCCGGTTTGGTGAAAAATGGTCCTTCCCCGATTTACCAACTCACCAACTCACCGATTTACCAACTATATTAGCCCTCGGCCATTCGGCGCACGACACGTACCGTGAACTGGCACAAGCCGGTGTGCAGATGGAAGCCAAAGGGTGTGCTATGGGTGTACGTATCGAACATCCGCAACGTATCATCAATGATATTTTCTACCATCACCAACCGGCATCCGTTATCGACCTCGTAGGCAATGCCTCGTACTCGTTAGTCACACAGGTCCAAGGACGGGGCGTCTATAGTTTTTGCATGTGCCCCGGCGGACATATCGTGCCGGCAGGCAGCATGGCAGAGGGTTGTGTGGTCAACGGCATGAGTGCCAGTCACCGTAACTCACCTTATGCCAATTCAGGCATGGTAGTCGAATTGCACCCCGAAGGAACAGCAATGGATGCGTTGGATTATCAGGAAAACTTAGAGCGTCTGGCCTACACTTCGATTCACCGACTCACCGATTCACCTGTGCCCCCCTCTGCTGCCCCGGCACAACGTATGTTGGACTTTGTGGAGGGACGTGCCAGCAAGACCCTACCCGATTGCTCTTACCTGCCCGGCATCGTGCCGAGTCGCCTCGACCAATGGTTGCCCGAACCTATCCGAAGCGGACTGCAACAAGGTTTCCGCGATTTTGGACGTAAATATCCGGGCTTCCTGACAAATGAAGCCGTCATCTTAGGCGTCGAGAGCCGCAGCAGCAGTCCCGTACGCATCGTACGTAACCCCGAGACAATGCAGAGTGTCAGTCACCCGTGGCTGTACCCGTGTGGCGAAGGAGCAGGCTACGCCGGAGGTATAACCAGCAGCGCGCTGGATGGAATCAAGGCTGCTATGGCAGCAATTGATAGAATGATGAATTGATGGAGTGATGGATTGATGGATTGGACAAGAACAATACAACTATTGGGGCAGGAACGGTTTGAGCAACTGCAACAGCAACGCGTTATCCTGTTCGGTGTAGGAGGCGTGGGCGGTTGGTGCGCCGAGGCGTTGGTACGCTCCGGTGTACAACACCTCACCATCGTGGATTTTGATACTATCAATGCCAGTAACCTCAATCGGCAGATTGTGGCTACGGATGCTAATATAGGACAGAGCAAAGTGGAAGAGATGCGTCAGCGTCTGCTATCCATCAACCCGCAAGCCGACATTGTGGCAATAAACCAACGCTACACGGCAGAGACTTCTGCCAACTTTCAACTTTCTACTTTCGACTATATTATCGACGCTATCGACAGCGTAGAAGATAAGGTGCAACTTATCTACGAAGCCACCCAAACCGATGCTGTCTTACTCTCCTCTATGGGAGCGGGACGCAAGACGGACACGGAACAGATACGCGTCAGCGAGTTCTGGAAAGTGACGGGATGTCCCTTGGCACGTGCGTTACGCAACAAGATGAAAAAAGAGGGATTGCTCCCCCATAAGAAATTTCAATGCGTGTGGTCACCCGAACTGAGTGCCGACAGCGGCACCATCGCACCTATCGTAGGCGTATTCGGTATGAAATTGGCAGGACTGGTGGTCAGTTGACGTTATTGCCGTGTCAATTCCCGTAGCACCCCCGTAGCACCGGAAAAAATTTGTGTAAAATCTGAAAAATATCTGTTTTGAGTTTTTTGTTTGGCTTGTAGGCATTAAGTCATCCTTATCTATGGTCGCCCGGTGGTCGCCATATTGACAGATTATTTAGTCGAGAGTCGGTCGAGGGTCGGCCGACACTCTCTCGACACTCATCCAATAGGCATTATTGCCGATTATTGACTCATTTCTGAATCACGTTGTATTGTCAACTATTTGAAACAAAATCCTTTCTTAATATTAATGTTATTATGGCTCGTGAGGGTAGTAATAACAGCAACCGGGAGTATTTGGCTCCCGGTTGTTTCTTTTTAAACATTACATTGAATTAATAATATATGTATGAATGTT
>JAGHSG010000117.1 GCA_018066005.1 Bacteroidales bacterium
TTTGGTAAACCGTCCCGCTTCAACCATGACTGGAACTTCGTGCATCCCGAACTGACGCTTATGAGCAAGGTGACACCCGAGATGACGCAAGGGTTGGAACCTATGTACGAGACGACGGAGAAGATGAAACGGTGCGGACTGAATACCAAAGGTATGCGTCAAATCATTGCTTCGCTCATGCCGGAGTTAAAAGTCAACGGCATCCCCGAGACCATCGGTATGGATGTGCTGATGGCTAACCACCTGATGGGACTGACCGAGGCACTGGTTAATGTGCATTTCCCAAAAGACATTGCCACCATGCAGAAAGCACGCGAACGGCTCAAATTCGAGGAACTATTCTACATCCAACTGCATATACTCCGTCAGAAGAAGAAACGTGAGCAGAACATCGGTTATCCCATGCCGATGGTGGGTAAGTTCTTCCATCAGTTCTACAACGAGTGTCTGCCCTTCACCCTTACCAACGCCCAAAAACGCGTGGTACGCGAGATACATGAAGACATGAAAAGCGGACGGCAGATGAACCGCCTGCTGCAAGGTGATGTCGGGTCCGGCAAGACGTTAGTGGCGCTGCTATGTGCCTTATTGGCAGCGGACAACGGTTTCCAGACGTGTCTGATGGCACCGACGGAGATATTGGCCAATCAACACTTGGAGACGCTGACGCACCTACTACAAGGTATGCCGCAAGTGCATGTAGCTTTGCTGACCGGCTCGACCACCAAGAAGCAACGCGAGTCGCTACATGCTTCACTACGTGCCGGCGAGATACATATATTGATAGGCACCCATGCTTTGATTGAAGACGAGGTGCAGTTTGCACGCCTGGGACTAGTCATCATTGACGAGCAACACCGTTTTGGTGTCAAGCAGCGCAGCAAACTGTGGAACAAGAGCGAGTTTCCCCCCCATGTCCTTGTCATGACCGCCACACCTATCCCCCGCACCTTAGCGATGACCGTTCACGGCGATTTGAGCACGAGTGTCATTGACGAACTGCCCCCCGGACGTAAGCCTATCTATACGCAACACTACCCCATCTCACGGAGACGGAGCGTGAATGATTTTATCCGCCAACAGGTGGAATTAGGCAGGCAGATATATGTGGTTTATCCCCTTATCAAAGAGAATGAAAAATTAGACTTGCAGGACCTTCAAAATGGTTTTAATACCCTTTGCGAGACTTTCCCTACCTACCGTATATCTATGGTACACGGGCAGATGAAAGCCAAGGACAAAGATGCCCAAATGCAACGTTTCGTACAAGGTGAGACGCAGATATTGGTAGCGACAACGGTCATTGAAGTAGGCGTTAATGTCCCCAATGCCAGTGTGATGATTATTGAGAATGCCGAGCGCTTCGGATTGAGTCAGTTGCACCAATTACGCGGTCGCGTGGGTCGTGGTGCCGAGCAGAGTTATTGCCTACTGCTCACACGTACCGAGTTGAGCAAAGAGACACGCCAACGCATGGATATCATGGTAGCCACTAACGACGGTTTCCGCATAGCCGAGGCGGACCTGCAACTGCGCGGTCCCGGTGATATGGACGGTACGCTGCAATCAGGTATGCCTTTTGAGTTGCACATCGCCAGTCTCGCCACCGACGGACAGATATTGACTCAAGCCCGCCAGGTAGCCAATGCCATTTTAGACAAAGACCCTGACCTGACGGACGATTTCAACCGCATCTACCGACAGCGGTTAGACCATCTGCGTATTGAGACGGGGCATTATTCCGATATATCGTAAATTGTTCCGAAAAAGAGAATACGGTTGGTGTCCGTTTCGCGAATAAACAGCAGGAACGGACGGTTTATATTCATCTCATAAATAGGTTCATCCCTTGGAGGCATCGCCATGGCTTTCATGGCGATAGTCGTGACAGCCGCCGCCTCCGTACCTTCCTCATCGACAGCGAGATAAGTGTTCTGCTTGACTATATCGACATAGACAGGCGTCTTGCTCAACAGGGAGAAATCGGCTTGGCGACTGAAACAGGTCTGCAAGCCCATTGCTTTAAGGTCGTCATTCAGCGTACGCTCATATTCAAGTTTGAATTTCGGCAACGTCAGGCGCACTTTCTTATAGTCCATCTCGGACCATTTCAGGGCTTGCACTTCGGTTAATACGTCGCTTATCTGCTTGCCTTCACGCGGTAAGATAATGTCCATGCAGTACTCGCTGGTGTAGTCCATACGAATGGCTTGCAAGTTGTCGTTCTCGGTGTACGGGAAATGCGTCGTCTGATGCATCATCATACATTCTGTCCCCCGATTCACCGATTCACCATAAAAGGTTTCTTTTTTTGTATTCTGTGGGAAGAACGTATGTTGCCACTCGGCTTTGAACCACAGGGCATTGGTCAGAATCATCTCATAACGCGGCATAGGTTCTTGCAGCACTTTGGTTATCTTTCCGTTGGTGTGGTCGCTTGCCCATTTATTCACTTTGGGAGCCGTTATCTTGCCGGCATACACTTCGGCATCGGCATTGGCTTGCTTATATTGGGGCAGCACTTCAAAGCCCTCGTTCAGCCACATGGCGGAAGCCGATTTGAGTTGGTCTGTATTGGTAATAACGACCTTAGGCACTATTTTTTCCAGTTCCTGACGGGTCTGTCCGTTGGCACCGGGTGTGAGCATACCGAGCGCCACGGCAGCCGAAGCGGGGCTGAGAAAGACATTTTCCTGCTTGGTCAGACTTTGCTTGAGCATAGCAAATGCAAAATCTTCTTCCGTACTGGCTTTGGTTATTGTTTGTGCCATTGTTTGCGTTTGCGTTTTCGTTTGTGTTGTTGTTGGCGGTTTCGTTTGCGTTCTGGTTGTTTTGCAACCAATCAGGGTTATAG
>JAGHSG010000132.1 GCA_018066005.1 Bacteroidales bacterium
CAATCAACCGACGTTGTATCTCCTGCTGAATAAACAAACTGCCGTGGCAACTCAACTCCACCACATCCTCCCCCGTGAACGAGTGAGGGGCGCGGAAGGTTGTCACCACCATATCATCCAGATGAGGAACAGAGCAGAAATGCACTTGCCGTGTCAGTTTCTTTCCGCACAACTGCTCCGCCATCGCCACAGCGTCCGGTCCGGACATTCTGACAACAGCAATCGCCCCACTTCCGTAGGGGGTAGATAACGCTACTATGGTATCCGTTGATGACATTTTTTTATGGCTCCGGTTCTAAAATTTTACTGCTCCAGTTCTAAACTGGTGCAAAAGTACAAAAAATTTTGCATATATGCAAAAAAAAGTGTATTTTTGCACCCGCAATGAGTTACGAAGAAACATTATCTTACCTTTATGCCTCTACACCGGCTTTCCATTTAGTGGGTAGCAAGGCGTATAAACCCGGCTTGGACAACACCTACGCCCTGATGGAACATCTGGGTAATCCCCACACCAAGTGGCAGTCGGTCCATATTGCCGGCACAAATGGCAAAGGGTCCACGTCCCATCTCATTGCTGCCTCCCTACAATGTGCAGGTCTGAAAGTTGGCTTATACACCTCTCCGCACCTCGTGGATTTTCGTGAGAGAATACGGGTGCTTAGCGGTGGTTCAACGGTAGTTGACACTGTTGTTACAGACCAGTCCATGATTCCCCAAGAAGCGGTTGTACGGTTTGTGGAGGAGAACAAAACTTTTCTGGACCAACTGCGTCCGTCTTTCTTTGAGACAGCCATGGCAATGGCGTTTTGGTACTTTGCCGAGCAACAAGTAGATATAGCCGTCATTGAAGTAGGTTTGGGCGGTCGTTTGGACTCCACCAACATCATCACGCCCCTACTCTCCGTCATCACCAATATAGGTATGGATCATACGGAGTTTTTAGGCGACACCCTTGCCCAAATAGCCACAGAGAAAGCAGGTATTATCAAGCCGCATGTGCCTTGTGTCATTGGCGAGACTGACCCCGAGACGGCACCTGTTTTCCTGAACAAAGCCCAAGAATGCGGTATCCTTGGTGATGGATTGGAGACCACCGACTGTCGCATCTATTTTGCCGACCAATGTGGTTATTTACGCCGATGCCGCTTGCGTGATATCAAGGAATGCCAATTGCACGGCATCTATCAGGAGCACAATATGCAAACGGCATACGTTGCCTTGCGTGTTTTAAGTGAACAACTCAAAAAGACGCTACACGTTACACTCTCCACGTTACACTGCCAACAGGGCTTTGCGCATGTCTGCACCTTAACCGGACTCCGTGGACGATGGGAGACGTTGTCACAAAAGCCCCTAACTATCTGCGACACAGGGCACAACTCACACGGAATCAAGTATGTTTGTCAGCAGTTGCAGACATTGCTTCAACAAACGGACACGTCCAACAAAGGCGCTTTTTGCACCTTGCGCATGGTGTTTGGCATGGTGAGTGATAAAGATGTGGAGGTGGTAATGTCCTTACTGCCCAAAGAAGCCGTGTACTATTTCACCCAAGCCAACACGCAACGGGCTATTTCTGCCAAACAGATGGTACAGATGGGAATCAACCACCATCTGATGGGGCATGCCTATTCGTCCGTGGCACAGGCCATTCAAGCGACGCAAAAAGAAGCCACCGACCAAGATATTATCTTCATCGGTGGCAGTAATTATGTGGTGGGCGAAGCCCTACCACTATTTAATTAGTTGGTTTCCTATTCCTTAGATTAGAAGCAGTAACGAAGGCTTACACCCAGCGACCAATCAAAGAAAGCTATGCTTAGAAGTTCGTTGCAC
This sequence comes from Bacteroidales bacterium, assembly GCA_018066005.1. Lineage (GTDB taxonomy): Bacteria > Bacteroidota > Bacteroidia > Bacteroidales > Paludibacteraceae > Colicola. The sequence goes on from JAGHSG010000132.1 coordinate 1,840, forward strand.
TCATAATTAGTTCCTGTTTCAGGATCAAAGATCGTAGCATCTTTGATATTCTTCATACCAATGCCCAAACCGGGACGAAAATCCATACCAAGTACCAAGGGAACATTGCTGAAAACAAATTCCATACCGGCGTATGCATTAATTCCTAACTTAAACTCATATGGGTTCTTGCTACCAAAATCTTTTTTGGGATCATCAGAATCTTTATAAACTTTGCGGGTATCTTTCATTGCTTTCCATGCATCACCAACAGTTTTAATTTCCTTGCCGGTCTTCATGTTTATGGGGTAACTTCCCTCATATTTGTCATAAGTTTGTCCTTGCATCAAACCCATATTGATTCCACCACCTGCAAACCATTGCAGAGAACCGGCAGAGAAATCTTTAACGGTTCCTTGATAAGCAAAGTTAGCAGCACCTTGGAATGCCCAATAGGCAAACTTGGCGTCCAATGTAATTGATGTCTCATTGAATTTTTCATAAGCTTTTTGAGCATCACTGTTTGAATACGTTATAGTCTCTGTAAGATTTTTGGTTGCACCTAATTGTACACCTAAATCAGCGGCTACTACAAAGTGTTCACCTACGAAAGTTTTGTACTCAACACCGTTTAAACCACCGGCGGTAATACCAATACTGTGTTGGTACGGAGCGGCGCTCATTGCCATGGCGCCAAGCAGCATAGCTGCAACGAATAAACTTTTTTTCATAATGTTTTTTGTTTTTAAATAAGTTAATTAATAATGTTTATTAGTTATTGACCGGGGTCAATAAGATTCAATTTCTTTTTCTTTATCAAGAGGTTTGATTTTTTCCTGCAACGTCTCAAAGATAACAAATAACGCAGGCACCAGGAAGAGCAGACCGATACATCCAATCAGCATACCAAACACGGTACCAATACCCAAACTGATGTTACCCATAGCACCTACCCCACGCGAGGTCAAGAGCGGCAGCAAACCGATAACCATCGTTCCGGCCGTCATCAGAATAGGACGCAAACGTGCTTTGGCTGCTTCCAAAGCGGCATCTTTGATACTTAATCCTTCTTCTTTGCGTTTATGCAAAGCGAACTCAACAATCAAAATGCCCGTTTTAGCCAACAAACCTATCAACATGACGACACCTGTTTGTAGATAGATGTTATTATCCATACCAAAGAGTTTGGTAAACAAGAACGCACCCATCAGTCCCATAGGAACAGCCAACATGATGGCAAAGGGCACCACATAACTCTCGTACAAACAAGCCAATATCAAATAAATCAAGATGGCAGAGATAGCAAACATAACGCCTATAGAACCGTTATTATCTTGCTCACGCGTCATACCGCCGTACTCGTATGAGAAGTCACGGCTCAACACTTTATCTGCCGTCTCTTTCACGGCTGCAATCAACTCACCGGTCGATTTACCTGCTGCCGGTGCGGCATTCAGTTGGATAGAGTTCAACAGGTTAAAACGTGTCAAAGTAGCCGAACCTTTGATAGGACGCAACCGCAGGAAATTAGACAACGGAGCCATCTCCCCGGATGCCGTACGGATATAAGTGGTATTAAGGTCAGACATTTTATTATGACTTTCAGGCGTACCTTGTACCATAACCTTATATACCTTGCCATATAAATTGATGTCACCACTATAAGCACCTCCCATAAACACAGCCAGCGAATTAAGTACATCCGTAGTCCGTAATCCGGCCGTGTGGCAACGAGCAACGTCCACTTGTACCAAGTATTGCGGATTATCCGTATTAAAACTGGTGTAAGCAGATTGTATGTCGGGATGTTGATTAAGGGCTGCCACAAACTCCTCACACTGCGCCATCATATCTTCTACAGACCCACCAACTTTATCCTGCAAATACAACTCGGCATCGGCACTGGAACCATAACCCGGAATCATTGGCATTTGGAAGGGGATAATAACGGCATCCTTATATTTATCGTTCAAGGCATACACTAATTGCATCACTTTGGCGATGGAATAGAAGCCGCGCTCCTCCCAAGGTTTGAGATTCACCACGATGAAACCGGCATTAGAACATTTACCGGACATAAAGCCATAACCGGCAGTCTTACCCACTGTCTTCACATCCGGCATCTGCATAATATCGGCTTCTATTGCGCTCATCGTCTCGGATGTGATATGCAAACTCGTTCCGGCAGGCATCATCACCTCACACATAAACATACCCCTGTCTTCTTGAGGAACAAAGCCACTGGGAGTAACCCACATTGACCACACCATAACAAGTACCGAAGCAATCACTACAACGAATGCTATCCACGGATGTTTAATCATGGGTTTGAGACCATTCTTGTACTTATCACTCCACTTAACAAATGCCATATCAAACGCATCCGAGAAACGGTTATACAGATTCTTCTTGTGGTTGGTATCCTTGGGCTTAATCATCATGGCACACAAGGCGGGAGACAACGTCAAGGCGTTAATCGCCGAAATACCTACTGCCACCGCCATGGTTAAACCAAACTGACGGAAGAAAGTACCACTTGTTCCGGACATCATACTGACAGGGATAAACACAGCCATGAAGACCAAAGACGAGGTAATAACCGCCATGGTTATCTCCGACATGGCATCAATAGATGCTTTCATCGCGGATTTATAGCCGGCATCTAATTTCTCATGCACGGCTTCCACCACCACAATACTGTCATCCACCACCGTACCAATCACCAGCACAAGGGCAAAAAGTGAAATTAGGTTAATGGAGAAACCTACTGCCTGCATAAATGCAAAAGTACCTATTAAGCTGACAAAAATACCCACAAACGGGATGACGGTAGATTGCCAGTCGTGCAAGAATAGCAACACAATCAACACCACTAATATCAATGCTTCAATCAGTGTTTTAACCACTTCGTGCATGGAAGCATTCAAGAAATCATTGGTGTTCATCAGCACATCAAATTTCATTCCTTGAGGCATCAGTTTGGCTTCTTCTTCAAGCAGTTTGGTAATCTCATCATTTACCTGACTGGCATTACTGCCGGCTGTTTGATAGATAGCACAAATAGCACCCGGGTGCTCGTTAATCTCCGAGACAAAGGAATAGAATTCACTTCCTAACTCAATCTCTGCAATATCCCGTAAATACAACGTTTCACCATTATCGGACATCTTGACGATGATCTCCTCAAATTCTTCAATGGAGGTCAAACGACCCGAATAAACCATTGTAAACTGAGTTTGTTCCTCACTATTATCACCGATTGTACCGGTAGCAGCCTCCACATTCTGTTCTGCCAACGCAGCCAAGACATCGGAAGGGGTAATATGGTGGGCCTCCATCACCGCCGGATTCAACCATATACGCATGGAATAGTTGGAACCGAACATATCCATTTTACCAACACCGTTGACACGAAGAATTTTCGGTTTGAGGTTAATGGCCAAATAGTTATTCAGGAATTTTTCATCATAGGTATCATCGGGCGAAGAAAGGGCAATAAACTGCAGAATGGAGTTCTGCTTCTTCGTGACCTCTACACCATATTGTTTAACTTCGGCGGGTAATTGGGACAGAGCCTGATTGACACGGTTCTGCACATTCACAGTTGCCATATCAGGGTCGGTACCTTGTTTGAAATAAATAACGATTTCTGCTTCACCCGAGTTGCTGGATTTCGAGGACATATACATCATATCCTCTACACCGTTAATAGCTTCTTCCAAAGGCACCACAACGGATTTTTGAATAGTAGTCGCAGATGCTCCGGAGAAGTAAGTCGATACGTAAACCGTAGGAGGGGCAATATCCGGATATTGCTCTACCGGTAACGAGAGCAAGCCAAACAAACCTAACAATACGATAAGAATACTGATAACAGAACTCAATACCGGCTTTTTTATAAATGTTTTTAGTTCCATTTGTTCAAGTGATTAATTATTTGTTAGAGATCATAGGAACAGTGTCAAACAGGGGTTGTATCTGCTGGCCGTTAACCAGTTTCTTCACACCTTCCGTAACAACCATATCGCCTTCGGTAAGACCTTCCACCGCAAACTCTGTCTCATTCAAACGCATAACGTCAATCATCTTGGAAGAAATGGTGTAAACGGAGTCTTGCTTATTAGCCACATAGCAATATGTCCTATCTTGAATGTCAAAAGTGGCTTTACGGGGAATAACAATACCGTTAAATGAATATATGAACTCAACCTGAGCACTACCGCCTGTCGATAATTGACCTTCCGGATTAGGGAATGCAATTCGAATAGATATAGCACCCGTTGTTTTGTCAATCACACCGGATATAGTCTCCAAACGACCCGAATGAGGGAACTTGCTTCCGTCTGCCAACACCAAATACATGTCAGGCAATTCCTTGATAACATTGTCCTTGCTGCCATACTCCGTCAGCAATACCATGTAGGAACGTTCTGCCAAAGAAGCGTACGCATAAATCATACTGTTATCCGACACAATAGTCAGCGGTTGAGCCATATTGGGACTAACCAGACTACCCTGTTTGTATGTAATGGTACCAACCACTCCCGTATGAGGAGCCAGAATAGTGGTATGATTCAAGTCATTTTGTGCATGATCCAACGCACCAAGTGCTTCTTCCAAGGTTGCTTGTGCAATACGCAAATTATTCTCCTGCACCTTATACTCGTGCTCTGAAATAATATTTCTATCCAAGAGTTCTTTTTTGGCAGCAACTTCCAGTTGAGCAATATTCACCGAAGCTTCGGCACGCAGAACGGTACCTTTGGCATTCTCCACGGCTGCTTGATAAGCCGTGGCGTCAATACGAAACATCGGTTGCCCCTTTGTTACACGTTGACCTTCTTCAACCATTACATCCATCAACATACCGCTTACTTGAGGCAAGATAGCAATATCTTGTTTACCACGCAGTTGGGCAGGAATACGGAAAGGTACTTCGCACACCTGCATTTTGGTAACCAGTACTTGACGCTCATCCACAGTTGGTGCCTGCTGTGTCTGCTTATTGCAGGCAGCAAGCGAAAAAACGCTCAATAATAACAAAAACGATTTCTTCATAC
>JAGHSG010000001.1 GCA_018066005.1 Bacteroidales bacterium
GGGGCCGCTATCGACGCTTACGAAGCCGCTTTGGCTGCCGTGAATGACAAGAACGCCGCTGCTTTGGCTGCTGCCAAAGGTGAGTTTGAGCCCCTGCGTAAACTGTTGCTCCTCAGCCGTGACTTTGTTACGCTGCTGAAAAACTTTGTTTCGCTGGATATTTTCTACAACGACAATATCGAAGATAAAGCCATCTTCCAATCCGGTATATTGGTTATTGACCAACGTATCTGCCACCTCTGCGTGACCGTTAACGACATGGCCAAACAGGATGCACAAGCCGGTCAGAGCGGTATGTTCCTTATCTACTGCGACTGCGTCAGCCGCAAACTGGGTACGACCAAGAAAATCGTTGCTGCCGTTACGATGGGTGAGATTAAGAACCTGCGCGAAGGCAAGAACGCCGTCTTCTATGACCGTCAGGGCAATGACTACGACGCTACCATTACCAAGGTGATTGATAATCCTATCTCTATCCGTCAGGCTTTCTGGAGTCCTTACCGCAAGTTTGGTCAGTGGGTAACCGACCTTATCAATAAATCGGCTGCCGAAAAGAACGACAAGGCTTTTGCCGATATGACCGCCAAGGCGGAAGCTACGGCTGCCAATCCTGCCGACGCTGCGGCTGCTGAAAAGAAATCGGCCTTTGATATTGCCAAGTTTGCCGGTATCTTTGCTGCCATCGGTATGGCTTTGGGCTATATAGGAGCGTTCTTTACATCATTGGGATCCGGTCTTCGCGATGTCTTTGCTATGAATTGGGGTTTCTTGATTTTCTTTGGTATCATACTGGGTCTGATGCTTGTTATCTCCGGTCCGGCTATGATTATCGCTGCTATCAAGTTGCGTCGTCGTAATTTGGCTCCTATTCTGAACGCCAACGGATGGGCTGTCAACGCCGATTCGATTGTTAATATACCTTTCGGTGCTACGTTGACCGAGCAAGTTAAGTTCCCGCTGTTGGCAGGACAAAAAAAGCCACTCGGCAAGGGTGCCAAGTGGGCTATTGCTCTTTCTGTAATCGTAGTAGTGGCCTTACTCGTGGTGGTATTTTTCGCCCTTAAGAATGGTCAAAGCCCGATACAGTTGTTCTGTAAATAATAGTCTTATCATCTGGTGGGAGAAGGTCATTTGACTCAAACTGATCATCCCTTCCGCCCGTTGATAGACTGCATCTGAAAAACCGAATGGTCCGCCGATGACGAAAGTTATATCTCGTCCGGCGGACATTTTTTTGCCCAGCCACTCGGCAAACTCGATGCTGCGCCGTTCCTTGCCGTGCTCATCCAATAGGATAAGTTCGGCATTGGTAGGTATGGCTTTTAAGATCAGTTCGCCTTCCTGCTCTTTCTGTTGGGGTTGACTGAGGGCTTTGGCATTTTTCAGTTCGGGAATGACTTTGACCTCAAAGGGCAGGTAGTGTCCTATCCGCCCTACATAGTCCTGTATGAGTGTGTCTAAATGCTTGTCGGTGGTCTTACCAACCACTAATAATGTTAGTTTCATAATCTATCTCCAAAAATCTTGCTGCCTACCCGAATCATGTTGCTGCCTTCCTCGATGGCGATGGGGTAGTCTTCGCTCATGCCCATACTTAATATGCCGTGGAGTTGGGAGAGAGGAGAGGGTAGAGGAGAAGGGAGCGTGGCGAGTTGATGGAAGCAGCGGCGTAACTCCTGCTCGTCGTCCGTATTCGTTGCCATCGTCATCAGTCCTAATACTTCCACATATTCCAATTCGCCGAGACGGGGGAGTATGTCTTGCAGTTCGTCTGTCGTCATGCCGCTTTTGGTCTGTTCTTGGGCGACGTGGACTTCCAGTAAGACAGCCACTTTGCGTCCTATCTTGCCGGCCTCCGTGTTGATGGTCTCTAATAGTTTCCAGCTATCGACGCTTTGGATGAGGTGTACGAAGGGTACGATGTCCTTGACTTTGTTGGTCTGCAAGTGCCCAATCATGTGCCAGCGGATATCCTTAGGCAGGTCTTCGTACTTCTTGCATAGTTCTTGTACGTGGCTCTCGCCAAAATGTCGTTCACCGGCGTTGTAGGCCTCCATGATGGCTTCTTCGCTTTGGTTTTTGCTGACGCAAATAAGTGTCACCCACTTGGGTAACTCAGCCCGAAGGGCTCGTATGTTGTCTGCTATGGTCATAGTTTTATAAATTTGCTTTTAACATTTCACGTTGAAGGACGCTTTGTACGTATTTGTCGAGGCGGGCGTAGATGTGGCGGAAGAAGAACTTAGGCAGGAGTAGGGATGTGGTGGTGGCCATACCGAGCAGGAGCATGTCGCATTGGGAGAAGTTGTCGCTGATGAACACGCCGTTTTCGAAGAATGGAGGTAATTGTCTCGGCTCCAACTCCGGAGTGATGAGTAACATGTTGTCGTTTTCGTTTTCGTTCATATCGGTAAAATTTCCCAAAATTAGCGGGAAGGATAAGTTGTACTATATAGTTTTTTATAGGCTTTTATGGTTTTATCCAAATTCTGCCCATTTGAATTGTATAAATCTACAAATTTCTCCACTTCATAGTGATTATCTTTTCTATCGACTATTATGGTAATAATTCCTTCATTTGTCATAACCCTACGCGCATAAAGAAAATATGTTGTTACAGGCATAATAATTTCATATTGGTCATTAATTATACCAACATATTCACAAAATCTATCCCCTATTATTCCATATTTACCTTCTAAAAATAGCGCGCCAACAAATTTTGGTTCACATAGCCAATTACCATCTTTATCTATAAATCCCCATAATTTTCCTACTTTTACTGCACATTTACCATCAACATAAAATGAAGCATCGTTTATGGGAAATTGCAAAATTGAATTTCCATCCTCGTCTAATATGTCAAAATCTTTTTTTACCCATATTCCTGTTCCTTCATAAAGCCCACCGCCTATATAATCCTTTATTCGTTCGTCATAAGACCGTATAAACTCTTTTTTACGAGCAAGCACATATCTTCCTTCAGAATAACCGTTGAATGATGCACATTCAATAAACACCGTTGCATCTTCATTAAGTACTTTTGTACCTTCGGTAGATGTTGTATACCATTTCCCATTTCCGACAGGAAAGACTATTATACCGGCATTTTTAAGTGCTTGAATAGCAGGAGGTTTTTCATTTTCTCCAAAGGCAAAAGTCGTTGCTACCAGTAGCAAAATAGTTAGAAATTTTCTCATACTACAAATATTTAGATTAACTCATTAAATTGTGTTTTTACAATTTTATATATGGCGAATGATGCACAATTAACGTTTTCAGTTTATGTCCTGTGCCTAAAATTAACGTTTTCGGCGATTGCGATATACAAAAAATTAACGTTTTCGGCTACAAAGGTACACAAAATATTTGGCATATACAAATATCACTGCAAAAAATTTGCACAATTGAAAAAAATGTTGTAATTTCGGCAAGCTGCCTGCCGCTGTGCGGCATCCCCCGAATGGTAGTCCTCACCTTTATTAAAATGCGCACCTATCAGGGCACAAGACTTGCGTCTTTCATTATCCGTTTTTAGATAGTTCTTTATGTGCAAGCCCCTACGAACTACCTAAAATCGTATAATTATAGATGAAAAATCTATTTTGTGCCCTAATTATTTGCGTATTCCAAATTTTCGTTGTATATTTGCAGCGCAAAGCACTGTGACGCACAAAATAAGCGATAACAAATAACCAAAATATAAACATATGAAGAAACTAACTATTTTATTTGCAGCCAT
>JAGHSG010000124.1 GCA_018066005.1 Bacteroidales bacterium
GTTATAAAACATTTGTGTATGTCAAAAAGTCTTTGTAATTTTGCATCGTTTTTCGGCGAAAAATATGAATTTTGCCATCCCGATTGAATAAAAAAAATAAATCAAATACTATATATGGAACGTAAAACTTACACACAAAAAGAGGCAGAGCAAGCGTCTGTGGAGTATTTCCAAGGTGACGAACTGGCTGCTCGTGTATGGTCCACCAAGTATGCGTTGAAGGATAGTTTCGGAAATCTGTTTGAGAAAACACCCGATGACATGCATCATCGTATTGCATCCGAGATAGCGCGCGTGGAGGCCAAGTATAAAAATCCCATGACGGAAGCACAGTTATTTGAGTTATTGCGTGACTTCCGTTATATATGCCCTGCCGGAAGCCCGATGACGGGTATCGGTAATGACCATCAAGTGGCCAGTTTGAGTAACTGCTTCGTTATTGGTCAGGACGGTAATGCCGATAGTTATGGTGCTATTATCCAAATTGACGAGGAACAGGTGCAACTGATGAAACGTCGTGGCGGCGTAGGTCATGACCTTAGTCATATACGCCCGCACGGAAGTCCCGTCAAGAACTCGGCTTTGACTTCCACCGGCTTGGTTCCTTTTATGGAGCGTTATAGCAACTCGACCCGTGAGGTGGCTCAAGACGGTCGCCGTGGCGCGCTGATGTTGTCAGTCAGCATCAAACACCCTGACAGCGAGAGTTTCATTGATGCCAAGATGGAGCAAGGCAAGGTGACCGGCGCCAACGTCAGTGTCAAAGTGGATGACGGTTTTATGCAAGCCGCTATTGACGGTCAGCCCTACCAACAGCAATACCCTATCGACTCCGCTAACCCGTTGTATAAGAAAGAGATTGATGCCAAAGCCTTGTGGAAAAAAATCGTTCACAACGCATGGAAGAGTGCCGAACCCGGTGTTTTGTTCTGGGACACTATCCTTCGCGAGAGTGTGCCGGATTGTTATGCCGACCTCGGTTACCGTACCGTCAGCACCAACCCCTGCGGCGAGATACCACTCTGCCCCTACGATAGTTGCCGTCTGCTGGCTATTAACCTGTATTCGTATGTCAAGAATCCGTTTACTCCGCAAGCAGAATTTGACTGGGACTTATTCAAACAGCATGTAGGCGTCGCCCAACGTATGATGGATGACATCATTGATTTGGAGGTGGAGAAGATTGAGAAGATTTTGGCAAAAGTGGCTTCTGACCCCGAGCCGGACAGCATCAAACGTACCGAGCGCGAGTTATGGGAGAAAATCATGGCAAAGACCACACAAGGTCGTCGTACCGGTGTGGGAACAACGGCCGAAGGCGATATGTTGGCCGCTATGGGTCTGACTTACGGCACGCAGGAGGCTATTGATTTCTCGGTTAATGTACACAAGACCCTGGCTTTGGCTGCTTACCGCAGCAGTGTCAATATGGCCAAAGAGCGCGGTGCGTTCAAAGTGTACGACGCTCAACGCGAAGCCAACAATCCGTATATCCAACGTATCAAAGAGGCTGATCCCGAGTTATATGCCGAGATGTGCCAATACGGCCGTCGTAATATTGCCTGCTTGACCATTGCTCCTACGGGAACAACATCTATTATGACGCAGACCACGTCTGGTATCGAGCCTGTCTTCCAACCTGTTTATCGTCGACGCCGCAAGGTGAATCCGAACGATAAGAACGTGCATGTCGATTATGTAGATGAAGTGGGCGACAGCTTTGAGGAGTTTATCGTCTTCCACCATAAGTTCATCACTTGGATGAATGCCAACGGTCATACCTATGACCCCGAACATCGTTATACGCAAGAGGAAGTGGATGCTCTTGTCAAGGAGTCTCCCTATTTCCACGCCACCGCTAATGATGTCGATTGGTTGAAGAAAGTGCAGATGCAGGGCGCTATTCAGAAATGGGTGGATCACTCTATCTCTGTCACCATCAACCTGCCGCAAGATGTCAGCGAGGAGTTGGTTGGTCAACTGTACGAAGAAGCATGGCGTTGCGGTTGTAAGGGTTGCACCGTTTATCGCGACGGCAGCCGTGGCAACGTGCTGGAAAGCGTCAACAAGAAAGACGAGAAAAAAGAGGAAAAGAAAGACGAGACTCATAACTGCGTTTGCTTTGATAACAAAGTACGTATCCGTCCGGCTGAATTGGAATGCGATGTCGTTCGCTTCCAAAACAATAAGGACAAATGGATTGCCTTTGTGGGACTGAAAGACGGCATGCCTTACGAGATCTTTACCGGTTTGGCAGACGATGAGGAAGGTTTGATGATTCCCAAATCCGTTACCAAAGGTAAGATTATCCGTGTTGTGCAGGAAGACGGCACCAAGCGTTATGACTTCCAATTCCTTAACTCACGCGGTTTCAAGACAACTATGGAGGGCTTGAGTTATAAGTTTGATAAGGAGTTCTGGAACTACGCCAAACTGATTTCCGGCGTGCTGCGTTATCAGATGCCTATCGACCAGGTCATCAAGATGATTGGTGGTCTGCAGATGGATAGCGAGACGATTAACTCATGGAAAGTGGGTGTAGAGCGTGCTTTGAAGAAATATATCCAAGACGGCACGGTCGTTCAAGGTCAAGTCTGCCCTAACTGCGGTGAGCCGCTTGTCTTTGAAGAAGGATGTATGCACTGCCGTAGTTGCGGTTACAGCAAGTGTGGCGGATAAAACGGTAACATCACGACTATTCTTGCCGTGACCACACCGTGACCTGTCTGTAAGATGCGCATTGTTATTCAATGCGCATCTTTCTATTAGCGCAGCGTTCTAGTAGGCGACCCCGTTGCCGTTCTATTAGCCGAAGGCGTTCTACTAGGGCTTTGCCCGTTCTATTAGGCACTTCGTGCCGTTCATTCACTCCCTGTCTTTCCCCATAGCACCTCAGTAGCACTCGGAGGATGTCCTTTCTATCCTCTTCCCGCTCGGATTGTAGGCAAATGAAAATCCGACACTTGACCGACACTCTCCATGCCTATTTATCTCCTACCCCATGGCTCCGTTGACTTGGATAACTTGTCCGCTGACGTAGGACGAGAGGTCGGATGCAAGGAAAAGGGCTACCTTAGCCACTTCTTCGGGCTGTCCGCCACGGCGCATAGGGATGAGTTTGACAAACTCATTCAATGTTTCTTCGGGCAGTGCCGCCGTCATATCGGTCATAATAAAGCCCGGAGCAATGGCATTAGCACGAATACCACGGCTACCCATCTCTTTGGCTGTCGATTTGGTCAGGGCGATGATGCCGGCTTTGGAAGCGGCATAATTGGCTTGTCCGGCATTACCATTGATACCTACAACCGAGGACATGGAAATAATAGACCCGCTGCGCTGCTTCATCATAATGGGCGTAACGGCGTGGATAAAATTAAACGCCGATTTGAGATTCACGCTCAACACGGCATCCCATTGCTGCTCGGTCATACGGAGCAGAAGACCGTCTTTGGTGATGCCGGCATTATTGACCAAGATATCAATATGACCAAAGTCCTTGACTATCTGCTCAATAACGCGGTGTGTCTCGTCAAAATCCGCTGCGTTGGACGCATACGCCATGCAACGTACACCGGTGGCTTCTATCTCTTGTTTGGTCTGTTCTGCTGCTTCGTTAATCACCAAATCCGTGAAAGCGATTTGACAACCCTCTTGGGCGTACAATAATGCAATCTGCTTGCCTATACCGCGCGCTGCGCCGGTAATAACGGCTACTTTATTCTCCAGTAGTTTCA
>JAGHSG010000156.1 GCA_018066005.1 Bacteroidales bacterium
GATAATAACTTGCGGCTGACCTACCTGCAATTCATACCCTTCGCGACGCATCGTCTCAATCAGGACGCTCAGGTGCAGCACACCGCGTCCATAGACGCGCCAACTGGAGTCTTTCTCACTCGGCTCCACGCGCAGGGCAAGGTTCTTCTCCAACTCTTTCATCAGTCGGTCATGGATATGGCGGGATGTCACGAACTTACCGTCTTGACCAAAGAAAGGACTATCGTTGATGGTGAAGGTCATACTCATCGTGGGCTCGTCAATAGCGATGGGTTTGAGCGGTTCGGGATGCTCGATGTCGCAAATGGTGTCGCCTATCTCGAAGCCGTCTATACCGATTAAGGCACAGATGTCGCCTGAACTCATCTCGGTGGTCTTGATATGACCCATACCGGAAAACGTGTGCAACTCTTTTATCTTGGTCTTAACCATCGTGCCGTCTTTCTTGGCCAGCATAACCTGTTGACCGTCTTTGAGGGTGCCGCGGTGTACGCGACCGACGGCTATACGACCTACGTACGGGTTGTAGTCCAACGATGTGATTAACATCTGCGGCGTACCTTCCAGCACTTCCGGTTCGGGGATATACTCAATAATGGCATCCATGAGGGCGGTGAGGTCGGTAGTGGGTTTATGCCAGTCCGTACTCATCCATCCGTTCTTGGCACTTCCGTAAATAGTTTGGAAATCCAATTGGTCTTCGGTAGCATCCAGGTTGACCATTAGGTCAAACACGGCTTCCTGCACCTCGTCGGGACGGCAGTTCAGTTTATCTACCTTATTGATAACGACGATAGGCTTGAGGTTGAGTTCGAGGGCTTTTTGGAGCACGAAACGGGTTTGGGGCATAGGACCTTCAAAAGCATCTACCAACAACAACACGCCGTCTGCCATATTCAGCACACGTTCCACTTCACCGCCAAAATCGGCGTGCCCCGGAGTGTCGATGATGTTGATTTTGTATCCTTTATATTCGATGGCAACGTTCTTGGCAAGGATGGTTATACCACGCTCGCGTTCGAGGTCGTTGTTATCCAGGATTAACTCTTTGTTTTCCACACCTTCTTGGCGGGACTCTTGTACAACCTTGGCGGTGTACAACATCTTGTCAACCAACGTTGTTTTTCCGTGGTCAACGTGTGCGATAATCGCTATGTTTCTAATCTTTTCCATACTCTTGTTATCGTTCGGGGTTTCCGAACGCGTGGTGGAGATAGCGGGAGTCGAACCCGCGTCCAAACAAGGAATCAATACGCTTTCTACATGCTTATTCCGGCCTTCATTTTCGTCCGACGGCAAGACCCGAACCACCAACCGTCGGCTTATCCGCTTGATTTTCGCCTCTCTGCCGCGGCTCGGAGAGACTATCTTCGCAATTTCTGCACCGCTATATCCATTCAGCCGTGAAGACGGGCTTGGAGCGATGTCTCGTCCCGATGCCTTGCATCAGGAAAAAGTAGTCCTACTATACTTCAGACTAGGCAGCGAGAGCTACATTGTTGTTGCCAGTTAAACTGTTTGAGCCCTGTTTACGGGCGGTGCTCATGCCCGGCATGCTTACATACCTATTCTACCTGCTGTCAAAACCAATTATCCCCTTTTTTAACAAGTATTACTGTTCCGTTTTGTTTTACGCAAACAATTCGGGCTGCAAAAGTACACTTTTTTTTGCATATTTGCAAATTTTTTTAATACTTTTATACTTTTACCCCCTCAGCGCAGTAGAAAAATAAGTTATTTATATGTTATAAAACATGTTTCTATTTTTTGCATAAGTCGTATTTTTGTAGTAACTTTGCACCGCAAAATAAATTGTAACATCATGTTAGCACTTCTTCTTGCCGCATTACTTACCGGTACACCGATGGGTTCAACGCCCTCCGTAGATTACAACGGACAGGATTATCCTGCCACAACCACCGTCAATACACCTCCTTTCGCCTTTGATGGTGATTTAAGTACGTTTTACGCCAGTTACGAACGGAATAATACCTTTGTCGGACTTGACCTTGGTTC
>JAGHSG010000129.1 GCA_018066005.1 Bacteroidales bacterium
CGTCACCCGCGTGGATAATGTCGTAGATGCCGTTCAAAGCATCCTGACCAACCGCGAAGGAACACTCGGACTGCTTATGAACGACAAGAACCTCTACCAACATATCGACTCCACCGTCGTGTCCGTGGATAGCCTTGTCACCGACCTCAAAGCCAACCCCAAACGATACGTCCATTTCTCACTCTTTGGCGGAAAAGATAAGGAGAAAAAGAAGAAATAAGTAAAAAGTCTATTTAGATAAATTCTAAATTATTTTTACTATCCGAATTTTGCTAACCGTTGTTATTTCAATCGGTTAGCAAATTTTGTTTCACGGCAATTTGTGGAACAAACCGACCTATCTGCTATGAATATCAGCGTTTTATATGTCTATAACTTTTGTAACTGACTGATTACCAAATGTTCATAAACTAACTAATTGAATATCTCACGAATAGAAAAAACGCCGAATTGGCTAAATCTTACAAATTTGGTCAGGTCAAAAAAAAGCAGTACCTTTGCACAGTTTTTCGCGCCTTTTGGAGCAAAATTATACAACCGTCTTGGAACAAAACGTGAACATATTGTGGCAACAATGCGCTGTTATTCTGCGCGATAATCTCACGCCGAGTGTGTACAACACTTGGTTCGCCTCGTTGGAGCCCGTTGAGTTCATAGACCATAGGCTCGTGTTGCGCGTGAAGAGCCAGTTCGTGGCTGAGTATATCGAGGAGAACTACATCGACCTGCTCGGCAAGACCATCCGCCGCGTCTTCGGCAACGAGACCTGCTTGGAGTATCGTGTCCTGGTGGACTCTACGTCCGGTGCTGCCACGACCTATCCTTCCGATGGAGGCACTTCGTCGGCTGTTCGCACGCTGCCCGGTATGCCGGCTCCTGTGCAGGCGTGGGATACGCAACTCAATCCTAATTACACCTTCCAGTCGTTTATTCAGGGGGAGACCAACAAACTCGCCCGCACCGCGGGTATGGCTATTGCCAAAGAGCCCGGTAAGACGGTCTTCAATCCCTTATTTATATATGGTGGCAGTGGAGTAGGTAAGACCCACTTGGCAAACGCTATCGGCAACCAGATTGCGCAGCAGAACCCCTCTCTGCGTGTCCTGTATGTCAGTGCCAATACCTTCAAACTGCAATTCCAGGAAGCGTTTAACCAAAACAAGATACCCGAGTTCCTGCTCTTCTATCAGAGTGTGGACGTGCTTATCTTGGATGATATACAGTTCTTCTCCGGCCTGAAAGGTACGCAAGACACGTTCTTCCATATCTTCAACTACCTGCATCAGATGCGTAAGCAGCTCATCTTGACCAGCGACCGCTCACCCATCCAACTGCGTGATGTGGAAGACCGCTTGCTCACCCGTTTCAAATGGGGCTTACCGGTTGAGATTCAGCGTCCGGACCTTGAATTGCGCAAGCAGATTCTGAAAGATAAAGTGCATCGGGACGGTATGCAGTTGAGTGAAGATATCATCAATTACATAGCCCGTAACGCGTGCGAGAACATACGCGATATAGAAGGTGTCCTGGCTTCCCTTATGGCTTATTCGACGCTGATGAATAGCGAGATAGATATGGCGCTGACCGAGCAGGTCGTTTCACGCGTGGTTGTCGTGGCTCCCAAGGTCGTTGATATATCCGATGTTATGGGCGCTGTGTGCGAGCACACCGGTATTTCCGAACAGGCCATCCAATCGCACTCCCGTCAGCACGATGTTCTGCAAGCACGGCAGATGTTTATCTATTTGAGCAAGAACCTCACCGAACACTCGTTGGCAGATATAGGTAACTGTATGGGGCATCGCAGTCATACCACCATCTTGCACGCTTTCAATACGATTAAGCAGCAACTGGAGTACGACAAAGTGCTCAAACACGAGTT
Source organism: Bacteroidales bacterium (assembly GCA_018066005.1). Classification (GTDB taxonomy): domain Bacteria; phylum Bacteroidota; class Bacteroidia; order Bacteroidales; family Paludibacteraceae; genus Colicola. Next base: position 1,883 of record JAGHSG010000129.1, read on the forward strand.
GCAACTCCTCGAGTACGAACTCAAACGCTAAACCCGCTAAACTTGCTAAACCCGCTCAATATGAAACGCATTCTCTTTGCCGCACTATCTGTAGTCGGCGTCCTTTGTGTATCCTGCACGAAACCCGCTCCACGCTCCACGCTAAACGCTCAACGCTCCACGCTCCACGCTTATCCCGTGGCAGAATGGGACTCGGCGCATGTTATCCTTATGCATACGCCCGGCATTGAACTCTTTGACGGTGTTATTCATCCTACTGCCGGACTCTTTGAGCATTATTTCGATGTCGATAAAGCCGCCCAAGAGCATCAGGCGTATATGCGACAACTGGAAGCAAACGGTATTCAGGTCATCACGCTTCAGCAGGTGCTGGCTGCTATGCCTTTGGATACGTTGCGCCAATTGGCGGGACAGGCGCTTGTCTATGACACCGACGGCTTGTTGGATACCGACACGGCGGCTAACGGGGAGACGTATCGCCAACAGACTTTGCAGGTTATGTCCCGCGAAGACCTTATCCGCATCCTGTTCCTGCAACCTATTGTACACATGACTTCCGTTGATAATAACACCGGTGTAGAAGCCACCTACGAACATCAGCCGCTCATGAATCTCTATTTTATGCGCGACCAGAGCATAACGACCCCGCGCGGACATATTATCTGCCGGATGAACTCTCTCCAGCGGCGTTGCGAAACGGCTATCTTGCGGGCTGTGTACCGTCAACTCGGCACGCCTGCCGTGTTGGAGATAACAGGCGAAGGACGGCTTGAAGGTGGGGACTATATACCTGCCGGTACCGTTGCTTTTATCGGATGCGGGATGCGGACCAACAGGCAGGCTATCCGGCAGATGTTCGACGCCGATGCTTTTGGGCACGACACGGTCGTTGTGGTCTGTGATCATAAGTTCTGGCAGATGCAGATGCACTTGGATACGCATTTCAATATCATTGATTCCGACCTGTGTACGATGGTCGCTTCGCGTCTGAACGCTCGTCGCGGTGAACCTAACTACGTTACCGTCGATGTCTATGCGCGGGCAAAGGGGGAAAAAGATTATCACCTTCTGGCGGAAAATGTCGGCTTTGTTGATTTTATGCAGCAACGGGGCTTCACCATCATACCTATTGAGGAGGAAGATGAGTTGCACTATGCCAATAATTTCCTCACCATTGCTCCGCGACATATCATGGCTGTTGCCGGGCAGTCTCAGGCGCTCCAACAGGCGTTTAAGGATAACGGTGTAACGGTAGAGTGGATTCCGTTGGATGAACTCATCAACGGCTACGGTGCCGCCCACTGTATGACCCAAGTCCTCCGCCGCTAATTCATCATTTTTTTCTTCAAAAATTTGCTTATATCAAAAAAATGTTGTAACTTTGCGACGTTTTACGAAGCAAAGCCTTATTATGAGTAAGTTTGAGATACCCTTTATTAACGTCTGTATTCAGGCATTTGGACAGCGGTTTGCCTTATCGTTGCAAGCCGCTTATCGCTATTTACGCAATCATAAAGGACTTGCTTTTCTTATAGAGTTTTACGATGTTGAACATTTGCAGTCTATTGAGGAAACTATAGATGATTTGGTTATAGTTTGTCAAAAGAATGGAGGAATACTAGCATGATATTGTACCATGGTAGCAATACGGATATAGATCAGATTGACCTCAAAGCCGGAATCTCTTATAAGGATTTTGGGCAGGGCTTCTATTTGACACCGGACATTGCAACGGCGAAACGGATGGCTCAAAAAAAAGCAAATTTATTTGGAGGTACACCTACTCTTATTACGTATGAACTTAAGGATGATGTGTTTTCGAATACTTCTTTGAAAATAAAGCGTTTCCCTGAGAAAGCAACTGCTGAATGGTTCCTTTTTATTGATGCTAACCGTGACCGCAACCTTCCACACCCAACTCATGAGTACGATATAGTTATTGGTCCTATTGCAGATGATGGTGTTGTGCTTCAATTGACCAGTTTCCATCGTGGAACGAGTACCGCAGAACAAGCCGCTCTTGATTTGCAAGACAGATATCTGGATCAGCAATATTTCTTTGGTTCGGAAGCCTCTTTACAAATGATACGCAAAGTTAATACAGAAAAGATATGACGCGAGAACTAACACATAGTGAGATTGCGGAGATTTTGATTGAGAATATCTTGACGGAACTGACACAATATCTCATAAGTGACTATGGCTACACGCTGGAGCAGTCGTTGGATTGCGTCTATAGTTCTAACTTGCTTTTTTTGCTTCAGCAGGAGGAAGACGAACTTTATGTTCAAAGTCCTGCATATCTTTACGAACTATTAAAACAAGAGCTACCCCAAGCGGCGTAGAGTACCGTTCTTTGAGGTTACCCGCAAAAATGGTAGGTGGGTGATTGGAAATAGAAAATAATTACCCCAAAAAATTTGCGTATGTCAAAAAAATCCGTAACTTTGTCAAAAAGTGTCAGCAACATGGATACATTAAAACAACTTTTTACAATCAACAATGATATTAACATTGAAGAACAATTTCGGAATATTGCTCATAAACTTTTTTTTGAATATGCTATTGATACTTCTGAATATGGATGTTTCTTATTCAAAGAAATTGAATTCTATTATTATTGTTC
>JAGHSG010000164.1 GCA_018066005.1 Bacteroidales bacterium
ACCGAGTGCATGGAAACGACTTGTGGTTTCTCGTTAGGCACTTCTATACCGACGGTACCCTTACCCGGCATAGGAGCTATGATACGAGTACCTATAGCGCTGAGGGACAGCATGATATCGTTTTCGAGGGACTGTATCTTGGATATACGTGTACCGGCTTTGGGCACCACTTCGTACAGGGTGACGGTCGGTCCGACGGTAGCCTTGATAGATTCTATCTCGACATCGTAGTTACGAAGCGTCTGCACGATGCGGTTGGCATTGGCTTGCTGCTCGGCAGGGTCGATGACGGGAGCCGTCTCGTTATCATACACTTTGAGCAGGTTGAGTGGCGGGAACTTGTAGTTCTCCAAGTCTTTACGGGGGTCGTACGGACCTTTTTTCTCCCACTCATCGGCGGTGTTCTCATCGGTGAGGGACACTTCGTCGGTCTCGTTGATATTGACCGGCAATTCCGGTTGAGCGGGTTGAGCGGGTTGAGCAGGTTGAGCAGGTTGAGCGGGTTCTTCCGGTTCTTCGGGTTCTTCGGGTTGCTGCACGATTTGAATATCTATCTCGTCGGTGTTGATAGGTTTATCAATAATGACCTCACTCTGTCCTTCCACCTGCAAGTCAATAGGTTGTTGCTCCTTATCTTCCACAGCACCCGCTTGTGCATCCGTTTCGGGGGTATTCTTCTTGCGTGAAAGACGGCAAATCATTTGTTCCCACGCGTACGCTACCTTATCGATGAAACGGTTATCCGCCAAGATGAGGAAGATAATCAGCAGCAGGATGAGTAACGCCGTCATGCCGATGGGGTGCATGTAGTTTGTTCCGAGGACAGCCAGCCACTGACCGTGTGCGCCGCCTAAGCGGAAGAAGAGGTCTTCAAACGCAAATATCTGAATAAACGAAGCCGTTACCGAGCCCCAAACAATCAGGAAAGCCGAGCAGAAAAACAATTTCCACCCTTTAATATGAATAGCGTGTAATAGTTGCAGTCCATAGAGCGCACCCATAATAAGGAATAACACACTGAACACGCCAAAGCAACCATCTATCAAAGCCCAAGACACCCACGCTCCGGGCAAGCCGAGCCAGTTCTGAATGGCTCCACAGTTGGCATAGCGGTCGGTATGTGTCATTTCGATAATGGACGAGTCGGCTGCTCCCGTGAAGAAGAAACTGACGTACGCCAGCGTCGTCAGGAGGGTGACAGTCAATAAAACGAGACCTGATATATAACGAGCACGTCCGTCCCGTGTGAGGGCGTCCCAACGGTCTCTTATACTCGGAGCAGAATGGGTTTTAACCGATTCAGACGATGATTGTTGCGGTTTACGAGGCATAAGTTTTCTTTTAGACAAAATTTAACATGCAAAGTTAATCATTAATTCGCATATTACCAAGTAAAATAACTTTTTTATAAAAAAAGTACACAAATATTTGCGTAAGTCAAAAATTATTTATAATTTTGCGCGTTATTTTGCGTAACTATGGCAGAAAACGGAAATGAAATAAAAGATTTTCGGCAGGAGTCCTGCGGTTCATGCGGGCTCAAATCGGTGTGTAAACAGACGGAAGAAGGCTGTTTCACGCGGGGACAGAGGTGGAAAGCCATCACGTTAGCCTATTTGGTGCCGCTGGTGATAGTGATAGGTGTGATTGCTATCGGTTCCTATTTGAAGAGAAGCGAATTTGAAATGGCGATAAAGGCGATTTTGGGGGTTGCGGTATATTATTTTATCCTATGGATAAGTAAACCGAAAGTATAGAACGGCGACGAGGTCGCCTAAATGAACGCCGCAAGCGGCTAGTAGAACGCTAACGCTAATAGAACGGCGACGAGGTCGCCTAATAAAACGCAAGCAAAGCTTGCTAATAGAAAACATAAAAAATTACAATACAATGAATCTGATTATTATTTCTTTGCTCGTTTTGGGTATTACGGGATTGACGGCGGCTGTGCTGTTGTATTTCATTGCCCAGAAGTTCAAGGTGGAAGAAGACCCGCGCATAGACGAGGTGCAGGCTGTGCTGCCGGGTGCTAACTGCGGCGGTTGTGGTTTTGCCGGTTGCCGTGCGTTAGCGGAAGCGTGTACCAAAGCCGGTTCGTTGGACGGACTGATGTGCCCCGTAGGAGGTGCTGCCACGATGGAAAAAGTGGGTGCTATCTTAGGTATGACGGCTCCGGAGAGTGAACCCAAAGTGGCTGTTATACGTTGTAATGGTACTTGCGAAGCACGTCCCAAGACCAGTGAGTACAACGGTACCCGTTCATGCGCTATCATGAGTGCCATGTATGTAGGAGAGAGCGGTTGTGCGTACGGGTGTTTGGGTTGCGGCGACTGCGTGGCAGCCTGTCCGTTTGATGCCCTTCATATCAACCCCGAAACGGGATTGCCCGAAGTGGACGAGGCCAAATGTACGGCTTGCGGCAACTGTGTAAAAGCATGTCCGAGACACATCATCGAGTTGCGCAAGAAAGGCGAGAACGGTCAACGTATGGTAGTTAAGTGTGTGAATCAAGACAAGGGTCCGTTGGCCAAGAAGAACTGCGCCAACGCTTGTATAGGTTGCGGTTTATGTGCCAAAGTATGTCCGCAAGAGGCCATCACGGTTACCAATAACGTGGCTTACATCGACTTTGACAAGTGCGTTGTCTGTCGCGAATGCGAGCCGCAATGTCCGACCGGTGCTTTGTGGGGCATGGGCTTTGCAGAGCGTTTGAGTAAGAGCAGCGCTCCACAAACAGCAACAACCGAGGCTGTAGCATCTGCGGGCGACGAGAAATTTGACCCCGCTATTGCCGCCAAGATTGCCCAATTGAAGACGCCGTTGGCTGTGTTCCCGAATTGTCTGCGACAATAGATTAGAGAGTAGAGATTAGAGAGTAGAGATTAGAGAGTAGAGATTAGAGTTTAGAGTTTAGAGATATGAGTACATTCAAAATAGGTGGTGTTCACCCCAAAGACAATAAGATTTATTCGGCTCATCAGCCGATAGTAGAATGTCCGCTTCCGCAAAAAGCCATTATCCCGTTGGCACAGCATATCGGTGCTCCTGCCAAACCGGTAGTGCAGAAAGGCGACAAAGTTAAAGTTGGCCAACTATTGGCGGAAGCCGGCGGATTCGTTAGTGCAGCCGTTCATTCGGGCGTTAGCGGTACTGTTACCAAGATAGACACAACCATTGATGCATGGGGCATGAAAATGCCTGCCGTGTTCATTGATGTGGAAGGCGACGAATGGATGCCGGAAATAGACCGCAGTTCGGATGTTATTCGCGAGTTTAAGTTGGAACCGAAAGAGATTATCGACCGTATTGCCAAAGCCGGTATAGTCGGTTTGGGTGGTGCTTGCTTCCCCACCCATGTCAAACTGTGTCCGCCCCCCGGACAAAAAGCCGAAGTGCTGATTGTGAACGGTGTGGAATGTGAGCCGTACCTGACCTGCGACCATCAATTGATGTTGGAGCACGGAGAGGAGATTATCATCGGTATCAAGTTGGTAATGAGAGCGTTAGGAATCAGTCACGCCATCATCGGCATTGAGAAGAACAAACCCGATGCTATTGCCCGCATGACGGAGTTGACCAAGAAAACACTCGGAATAGAGGTTAGACCGCTCAAACTCAAATATCCGCAAGGCGGCGAGAAACAGTTGATTGACGCTTGTATAAATCGCCAAGTGGCCAGCGGAGCACTTCCTATCTCGACAGGAGCCGTGGTGGATAATGTGGCTACTATCTACGCTATTTACGAAGCCGTACAGAAGAATAAACCATTGATTTCACGTGTTATGACGGTGACGGGTAAGAGTGTCAAACAACCGGGTAACTACTTAGTTCGCTTCGGAACACCCTTGTCACAGGTCGTTGAGATGGCCGGCGGTGTACCGGAAGATACGGGCAAGATAATAGGCGGCGGTCCGATGATGGGTCGCGCTATGAATAACATTGACATGCCCGCGCACAAGCGCACGAGCGGTCTGCTCTTCCTGCCCGAAGACGAGAGCCGTCGCGGTGAAGTGGAGAACTGCATCCGTTGCGGTAAGTGCGTCAGCGCCTGTCCGATGGGCTTGGAGCCTTACCTGTTAAGTCGCCAAAGCGAATTGAAGATGTGGGACGAGATGGAGGCACATAACGTGATGGACTGCATAGAATGCGGTTGCTGTCAGTTCACGTGCCCGAGTCACCGTCCGCTGTTGGATTACGTCCGTAGCGGCAAAGCCACGGTAGGAGGCATTATTCGCGCCCGCCAAGCGGCAGGTAAGTAGAGTGGAGAGTGGAGAGATTAAAGATTAAAGAGTAGAGATTAGAGATTAAAAGATATGAAAAATTTAATTGTAGCTCCGGCTCCTCACGCTCATAGCGGAGACAGTGTCCGGAAAAACATGCTTCTGGTGATTGCGGCCCTGCTGCCGGCTTATGCCGTCTCGTTGGCTGCTTTCGGATGGGGAGCATTGATTACAACACTCATCAGTATTGCAGCTTGCTGCGCCACCGAATGGGTGATTGCCAAATGGGTATTGAAACAGCAACCTACGTTATGCGACTGTTCGGCTATTCTGACCGGTCTGTTGCTGGCGTTCAACCTGCCCAGTAACTTACCGTGGTGGATTGTTGTTGTAGGTGCTATTGTAGCCATCGGCGTAGGTAAGATGACTTACGGAGGTTTGGGACAAAACCCCTTCAACCCCGCTTTGGTAGGTCGTGTATTCCTGCTTATTTCCTTCCCCGTGCAGATGACCACTTGGCCCTTACCGCAAGGTTTTAGCGGGTCATACGTAGATGCCGCAACAGGTGCTACCCCACTGGCTGCCATGAAACAGATTGTCAAAAACGGCGATATGTCTCTGATGGATAAACTGCCTGATTTGCAAGATGCTTTTGTCGGCTTTATGGGCGGTTCGTTAGGTGAAGTGAGTGCTTTGGCATTGATTGCCGGCGGTATATTCCTTATTTGTATGCGCGTGATTACGTGGCATATACCGGTCAGTATATTAGCCACTGTGGCTGCTTTTGCCGCTTTGAGTGCACCTGCCGGCATGTGTCCCTGTCAATATACAGCACTGACCCTGCTGACGGGCGGTATCATGTTAGGTGCTTTCTTCATGGCTACTGACTACGTCACCAGTCCAATGACCGGCTGGGGTAAGATAATCTTTGGTGTCGGCATCGGTCTATTAGTGATGGTTATTCGTACTTGGGGTGCTTATCCCGAGGGCATGTCATTTGCCATCCTGATTATGAACGCTACCGTACCGTTGTTGAACAAGATTCGCCCACGCCGCTTTGGTGAGGTCGTAAAAAAATAATTTGTAAATTAACAATTTGTAAATTTGTAAGTTATGGCAAAAATGGAAAGTTCATTTAAGAATATGGCGCTCTCGCTGACGTGCATCACGTTGGTAGCCGCAGCCGGATTGGCTTCGGTCTATATGGTGACAAAGGCACAGATTGAGCAGCAGAAAGAGGACGCCCAGAACGCAGCCAAAGTGGCAGTTTTGAATGGTCAGGAAGGAACGGCTATTGAGTGCTCCGCCAACGGTTTTGGCGGTACGATTCGCCTGATGGTCGGTTTCGGTACCGATGGCACTATTCTCGGTTACGAAGTGTTGGAACAACAGGAGACCCCCGGTTTGGGTACCCATATCGTGGAGTGGTTTAAGGATGAGACTAAACCCGGTCAGTGTATCATAGGTCGTCAAGCCACCGGTCAAATGACCGTGAGCAAAGACGGAGGCGATGTAGATGCCATCACGGCTGCTACTATATCGTCACGCGCCTTCCTGAACGCAATCAACAGTGCGTACGCCGAGTGGAAAAGTCAACAAGGCGAACAGGTAGAAGCGTGGACCGGAGCTTCAAAACAAACAGGAAAGGAGGACAACAATGAATAATGCAATGAAAACATTTACCAACGGTATTCTGAAAGAGAATCCGACGTTTGGTTTGGTATTAGGTATGTGTCCGACGTTGGCAACCACGACCAGTGCCGTCAACGGTATGTCGATGGGCTTGGCCACCATGTTCGTATTGGTCTGCTCGAATGTCGTTATTTCGCTATTAAAGAACGTCATTCCGGATAAAGTGCGTATTCCTGCTTTCATCGTGGTTATTGCTACTTTCGTCAGCATTCTGCAACTGCTGATGCAAGCATACGTACCGGCTATTTATGCCACATTAGGTTTGTTTATTCCGCTGATTGTGGTTAACTGTATCGTTTTAGGCCGTGCCGAAGCATTTGCCTGCAAGAACAACATCGGTTTAAGTGCATTGGACGGACTGGGAATGGGACTGGGTTTCACGCTGTCCCTGACCGTTATAGGTGCTATCCGTGAATTATTAGGTACGGGTTGCATCTTCGGTTACAACCTCTATTCGTCACAATACGGCGCATTAATCTTCGTTCTCGCCCCGGGTGCATTTATATGCCTTGGATACGTGATGGCATTGGTGAATAAAAAGATTAAAGGTTAGAGTTTAAAGTTTAGAGATTAGAGTTATGATTTACTTTTTGATATTTATCTCTGCGATATTTGTTAACAATATCGTTTTAAGTCAGTTCTTGGGTATCTGCCCCTTCTTGGGCGTCAGTAAGAAAATAGACACCGCACTCGGTATGGGTGCAGCCGTCACGTTTGTGCTGACACTTGCCACCATCGTTACTTACCTGCTGCAAAAACTATTGGTGATGTGGCACGTAGAGTTTTTGCAGACCATTCTATTCATTCTTGTCATTGCCGCTATGGTACAATGCATCGAGATTGTGCTGAAGAAGATTAGTCCGTCGTTGTATCAGGCATTGGGTGTGTTCCTGCCTTTGATTACGACCAACTGCTGTCTGTTAGGTGTATCTATCCTGGTGGCTAACGGCACGTATAAACTGCCCGGCGGTATGGCACCCGAAGGTTTGTTATGCGGCACTATCTTTGCCTTTGCAACCGCCTTGGGCTTCACATTGGCATTGGTATTGTTTGCCGGCATACGTGAGCAATTAAGCATGAATAAGATTCCCCAAGCCATGCAAGGCACTCCCATTGCACTCTTGACTGGCGGTTTGTTAGCTATGGCATTTATGGGATTCAGCGGCGTTGTATAAAACACAAAAAATTAAGTATATGAACATGAAACGAACTTACCTGTTTCTTCTGACTTGTTTATGCTGTTCGGGGTTGACGGCTCAGCGTCTGCTCACTTTGTCCGAATGCCGCAGTTTGGCGCAGCAGGATAACAAACAGTCACAAATCGACCGGGAAAATATAGAAGCGGCTACGCTGATGCGTAAAGCGGCTATTGCTAATTTCTTTCCCAAAATATCGGCAAACGGTGCATATATGTACAACACAACCAATGCACATATCTTGCCATCGGTATTAGAATTAAGTAATGGTCAGACTCTGTCCGCATCGGGTTATTCCGGTTTCACGCCTTCTACCACTATCGGGCAGGACATTCAAGGAGCCATCGGTGGCATCTATGACGAGGTGTATAAACATCTCACACTGGATGTGCATAATATCTTTGCCGTTCAAGTAGGATTGGTTCAACCTATTTATGTGGGCGGAAAAGTGATTAACTCCTACAAGTTGATGAAATCGTATGAGAATTTGGAGAAGATCAAAGGGCAAAAGAACAACGCCCAACTGATGGTAGATGTAGAAGAGGCGTACTGGCGTGTGTTGAGCGTGAATGAGAAATGCAACTTAGCCAATCAATATGCCAAACTGCTCCGCACCTTACTTAAAAACGTGGAGGCAGCATATGAAGAAGGGGTTGCTACGCAAGCCGATATTCTGAAGGTGCGTGTCAAACTGAACGAGGCTGAGTCATCGCTGAGCAAAGCACAAGATGGTTTAGTATTAAGTAAGATGGCGCTGTGCCAACTGATTGGACTGCCGTTAGAGGAGGATATAATCCTGGACGATACCGGTTTGGACGACGCCGTTTTGGAGAATGATGAAGTACAGATGGACGAGATATTGGCTAATCGCGAAGAGATACAAATGTTGCGTGAAGCCAAGAATATGGCTAAAGCCGGTGTCGGTTTGGCATCATCTTTCTTGCAGCCGAACATCATTGCCGGTGCTAACTACATCGCCACCAACCCCAATGTCAGAGACGGATTCAAAAACCAGTTTGACGGTTTCTTCTCTTTCGGAGTAGTGATGAACGTACCTATTGCTCATCCCAATGACATTCTTAATTACAAAGCAGCTAAACATAAAGCCAAGACCGTTGACTTGCAGATGGAAGAAGCATCCGAGAAGATTCAGTTGCAAGCCACGCAAGATAAACATCGTGTCATCGAGGCCAATAACTCGCTGCTGCGTGCCAAAGCCAACATCAAATCTGCCGAAGAAAACCTGCGTTTTGCACAAGCAGCTTACGAAGAAGGCGTAGCCACCGCTACCGATGTCATGATGGCACAGACGGCGTGGGAGAATGCTTATTCCGACAAGATTGATGCCGCCGTGGCATTACGTATGGCTGAATTAACTTTCCGTCAACACACGGGAACAATGAAGTAGTTTAGAGTTTAAAGATTAGAGTTTAGAGATTAAAGATTAAAGATTAAAGTTTAAAGTTTATAGAATATGGCAAACCAACAACAAGAACAAAAGCAAGGAAATATGATGCTCGGCTTGATCATCTTATTCTCCGTCATTATTATCGTAGCACTCATCGGTATTTTGGCTGTACGTCCGGAGCCGATGCAGATTACAGGTGAAGCTGAAGCGGCCGAATATCGTGTCAGCGGTAAAGTTCCCGGTCGTATTGAGCAATACTTAGTGGAAGAAGGTGATTTCGTTCACGAAGGTGACACTTTGGTTGTTATCAACAGCCCCGAAGTACAAGCCAAATTAGAACAGGCACAAGCTGCTCGGGCAGCTGCACAAGCACAAAACGAGAAAGCCCAGAACGGAGCACGCGCAGAACAGATACAAGGTGCATACGAACTATTCCAAAAAGCCAAAGCCGGCGAGGAAGTATATCGTAAGTCCTTTGAACGTGTTCAACGCTTGCACGAACAAGGCGTCATTTCTACTCAGAAATACGATGAGACCGAAGCGCAATACAAAGTGGCTGTCGCTAATCGCAAAGCTGCCGAGAGCCAATATAATATGGCACTCAAGGGCGCGCGCGTGGAGGACCAAGCCGCAGCCAAAGCCATGGTTGAACGCGTAGATGGTGTGCTGCACGAGGTACACATTGCGCAACAAGAACGCTATCTGCTGTCACCTATTGACGGTGAAGTAGCCGATATCTTCCCCAAACGTGGCGAATTGGTAGGTCAAGGATCGCCCGTGATGTCTATTGTAGATATGACGGACCTCTGGTTCCACTTTGCTATTCGTGAAGATATGCTCAAAGATATCGCCCTTCACTCGGAATTTGACATTAAGATTCCTGCATTGGGTGAAGGTACCTGGCGTGTAAAAGTTACGTATATCAAAGTTATGGCTTCCTACGCTACTTGGCGCGCTACACAAACTAACGGAGGCTATGATGTCAAGACGTTTGATGTGAAAGCCCGTCCTATGGGAGAGATACCCGCCAACTTGCGTCCGGGTATGACCGCCATTATTGTTCGCTAAATTCAACGCCGTGTCTATTAAAGAGTTTTTTTACACCGTTCATCGCGTCGCAATGCGCGAGATGAAGATGATGTTCTATAAGCCGATTTATTTTTATTCGACTATCATCGTCTTCCTCGTGAGTTGTATTTTCTTCCTGAGTGTGCTTCACGAAGGGCAGCCGGAGAAAATGCCTGTCGCAGTCGTCGATTTGGACCAGTCCTCTATATCACGTCGTGTCGTGCATGAGTTGAACGCTACACAAAGTGTAGATGTTACGGTTCGCTGTGTCACGTTTGAAGAAGCACGGTTGGCGATGCAACAGGGATGGGTGTATGCCATATTGGTCATTCCGGAGCATTTCTACTCCGATATGTTGGCTTTTAAACGTCCTACGCTGACTTTCTACACCAACATGACGTTTACTATGGGAGGTACGACGGCATATAAACAGTTGATGATGTTCAGTAACTTGGCGTCCGGAGCTTTTCAACGGGAGATACTGCGTAAGAAAGGGTTGCCTGACCACTTGATTATGCAACGCATACAACCTATTGCCATAGACGGGCACATGCTCTCCAATCCGACCAGCAACTATTCCGTTTACCTGTCCAGCATCATTCTGCCGGGTATCTTGGGGTTGATTGCAATGATTATATCCATCTATACATTAGGTATTGAACTGAAGTGGAAAACATCCCGTGAACTGATGGCGGAAGCCAATGGCAGTATAGTATGTGCCTTGATGGGCAAGTTCCTACCCCACACCCTGCTCTATTGCACGATGGGCTGGACATTGAATATATTGCTGTTCCGCATCTTGAATTTCCCGATTGCAGGGCCGCTATGGCAACTGCAAATAGGTATTTTCCTGCTTGTCTTAGCTATGCAGGCGATGGGAACGACCATTGTAGGTTTACTGCCCGTGCTGCGTGATGCCATGTCTATTGGTGCCTTATACGGAATGATGGGCTTCTCTTGTTCGGGATTTACTTTCCCTGTAACCGGTTTCGTACCGGCGATGAGGGCGGTGGCTAATCTATTCCCGTTACGCCATTATTTCCGCATCTACTCCAATGTGGCACTATATGGCAATCCGTTTATCGACTCGCTGCCTATTATGCTCTGCTTATTCCTATTCCTGGCTCCGCAAATAGCCGTGAATATACGATTAAGAAACGCGTTTATTAACCAAAATTACCCCTTAAAATGATGAAAGAAGAAGATAAACAAAAATTGGAAGGGGTAAAAGAGCAGATTCGGCACGAACGCAAGATGTTCCGCTTGGAGAGTAATCTGCTGTTGAAGATCTCCGACACGTGGAATGTGTTCTGCGAGGAGATGCGACGTATTTTCCACGACCCGGGAGTTATTGTGCTGTTTTTTGTAGCACCTCTCTTATACCCTATTCTGTACAATGTATTGTATTTTAGGAATGAACTGCTGGAAGTTCCCGTTGCAGTCGTTGATATGGACCACTCTACCGAGAGCCGACGCTTCATCCATGAGTGGAACGCTACGCCGGAAGTGGAAGTGACGCATATATGCGTTTCTATGTACGAAGCCGAATACTTGGTTAAACATGGTGTAGTACGCGGTATTCTGTATATACCCAATGACTTCAATAATAACTTGGCATCCGGATTAAAGACGGCAACGCTGTCCTTGTTCTGCGATATGTCCAGTATGCTCTATATGAAGAATGTCTATTTGAGTGCCAACAAAGTCATGTTGGACAATATGTACAAGATTCAAATAGACCGCTACGCCGCCATGAATATGGACCCCGAACTGAGTTGGGCGTTTGTGCAAGCTGCTCCCTACGAAGAAAATGTCATGTTCGTTGAGAGTGGCGGATACGGACATTTCCTTATCCCTTGCGTCTTGGTACTTATCCTTCACCAGACGCTTCTGTTGGGTATTTCCATGCTGACCGGAACAGCGGCGCAAGAGAACCGTGAAGTCTTTATCCTGCCGGGCAGAAGACGCCGTTACTCCATCTTGCGTATTCTGTTAGGTCGTGGAGCCGCTTATTTCACGCTCTATATGGCATTGGGATGCTATGTCTTGCTACTCATTCCACAGTGGTTTGGATTGCCGCATATAGGACAAGCCGGAGACATCATCCGTTGGATGGTGCCGTTCCTGTTGGCAACTATTTATTTTGGAATCAGTCTGACCGCGTTTATGAAGGAGCGCGAGACAGGTTTAGTCATGCTTATGCCGACCTCGCTTATCTTCCTCTTTATGAGTGGTGTCAGTTGGCCCGAGATGGCCATGCCGGATATATGGGCGGCTGTGTCTGTACTCATACCATACACTGTGGGTGTACACGGATTCTTGCATCTCAACTCCATGGGAGGAACACTCAACACCGTTCCGTCTGAATATACTATCCTTTGGATTATGTTTGCCTGCTACTTCGGACTGAGTTGCTTACTCTATTTCATCCGTTCCAAGCATTACAAGAAATTGCAACGTAAGGGTCTGACTTCGGATGAAGATAGTGATGAACGCGCTCGCCGCGAACTGGATGCGCTGATTCATGACCAGGAAGAAGCCCATATCCGTGCTATGGAGCAGTCACTTTATAACGCCTTGAACAACGTCAAGCACAACCTGACACGTTTGCCGGACGATGATGCACAAGACGTTAATGACCAATTCAAAGAATAATTAGTCGTAATGAAACAAATCATTGATAGTCAAATAGTAGAACAAGCCGACCAACTGATTCAACAGTCGGAGCGGATTGTTATCATCACACATATTTCGCCTGACGGGGATGCCATGGGCTCCTCGTTGGCGATGAAGTGGTATCTGCAACAACGGGATAAGCAGGCACAAGTGATTATTCCCAATGCTTACCCCGACTTTTTAGCATGGATACCCGGTGTGACAGATGCCCTTATCTACGAGAAAAACGTTGAACAAGGGACTGCATTATTGGAGCAAGCCAACCTGATTATCATTACGGATTTCCAAGAAGCCAAGCGGGCCGGAGACGCGATAGGTGCTTGGTTATTGGCTAATCAAGCCAAGGAGGAACGCACGCCTGTCATCATGATTGATCATCACCTCCACCCAAGCGACTTGGCAGACATAACCATCTCCCATCCTGAGTGTCCTTCCGCCAGTGAATTAGTTTACCGCTTCATCCATCAACTCGATCCTTCATTTCATCAATCCACCAATAGCCACGAGAGTGGCGCATCAATTCATCAATTTTCAACTTGTGTCTATACGGGTATGATGACCGATACCGGTAATTTCCAATACAACAGCAACAACCCCGAGATGTACGAGATTGTTGCAGACCTGATGCGAGCCGGTGTAGATAAAGATGAGTGTTATAACAAAGTCTTCAACCAGTTCCACACGGGACGTATGCGTCTGGTCGGGTATTGTTTATACCGCAAGATGCGTATCTTCCCCAAAAAACATGTTGCGTTGATTGCTTTGTCCAGCGAAGAATTGAAGCAATTCAATTTCCAGAGCGGCGATGCAGAAGGTATCGTTAACATGCCCCTGCAAATCAGCAAGGTCTATTATAGTTGTTTCATGCGCGAAGATACCGACAAAATCAAACTGAGTTTCCGCAGTCAGGGTGACCGTCCTATCAACCATTTCGCCCACGATATATACAACGGCGGCGGCCATAAGAATGCCGCCGGCGGTGAGTTTTACGGCTCTCTGAAAGATGCCGTCCGTCTCTTCCTCGAGAACTACGAGAAGTATTGTGAGTAGATTAACGCTCTTTGAGTTTCTCGATTTGTTTATCGAGTGCTTCCAAGCATAGGTCTATACCTTGCTCAAACGAGTCGCAGGTCTTTTCTGCAAACATTTCCGGACCATTGCCTAACACACGTATTTGTGTTTGCTTGTTAAGATTAGTTTCCGGTTTAATAACCGTGAGACGAATGTTCATTTCTGCACTCGGGTTATTCAACATCTTGGCATAACGCGCCGTTTTCTTGGCGATGTACTTTTCGAGACGCTCTGCAATCTCGAAATTAACTGGATTCACGGTAAGAGTCATAATGATTAGTTTTTAATGATTTATAAATTTCCTTTTCCTCTCGGATGCGCGGCGTTGTAGGTCTTCATGATTTGTTCAAAAGTAGTATGTGTATAGACCTGTGTAGCAGCCAGCGAAGCATGACCGAGTAGTTGTTGAATAGTACGTATATCTGCTCCATTATCTAACATCGTCGTGGCAAAAGTATGCCGAAGAACGTGCGGCGAATGTTTTTTGAGTGTTGACACTTCGCCCATACGTGCACGCACGATATTATATAAGGTCGTTTTACTTAAAGGAACGATTCCTTTCTTCTTATTTTGCTGCACAAATACCGTGCCATCCGATGCTCCTAATTGTTCTCTGGCTTCATAATAATTGCGAATAGCAGCCATTAAGTTTTCCCCGATGGGTACGATACGTTCTTTGCGGCGTTTACCGAAGATGCGTATTTCGGCGGCATCCAAGCGTATATCCGTGTCTTGCAAGTTCAGCATCTCGGCTTGACGCATACCGGTCTGGTATAGCATCTGTATAATCAGCCCGTTGCGGATAGATTCAAAATCGTCCGCGTGCTCATCCATCAGCGTCGCTTGTTCCATCTCGGCGGGTTTGAAAAAGACGGGAAGGGGTTTATCTATCTTGGGTGACTGAATCATCCGCGTAACATCTTTTTGGACGATGCCTGTTCGTAATAGGAATTTGTAAAACGAGCGGAGGGCACTCAAACGCCTACGCACGCTGCGGGGCTTGTTGTGCTGGTCGTCCATTTGGGATACAAGCCATGCCTGAATATCCGACTCGGAGACCTTAGCGGGGTTATAATCGGTTGATTCCCAGCCAAGAAACGAGCAAAAGTCCCGTAAGTCGTCTCCGTATGCTTGTACGGTTTTGGGGGAGTACTTTTTCTCGATTGCCATATAATCGAGAAAATGCTGAATCATTTTATTTCCTTTCCTACGCCTTGTTCGGACTCAAAGGGGAACAGGCCGAACAGTTCGGCATCGATACGGTCGGTTATCCAGCGGAAATCTTCGGGGTTATTACCGAATTTGCATGTATCTCCGGGAACGATGAGTAGGCGGCCTTTATAATCTTTTATCCATGCCTCGTATTTATCGTTCAGTCCCTGCAAATAGTCAATACGCATAGATGCCTCATATTCGCGGCCGCGTTTCTGAATCTGTGCCACTAAATTGGGGATAGACGAGCGGATATAAATCATCAGATCCGGCATCTTGACAAGCGACATCATCAGATTGAACAGGTCCGTATAGTTGTCAAAGTCACGGTCCGACATAAACCCTTGTTCGTGCAGGTTTGGCGCGAAAATACGTGCATCCTCGTAGATAGTACGGTCCTGAATGATGTACTCTTCCGACTTGGATATCTCGACAATGTCTTGGAAGCGCTTATTGAGGAAATATATCTGCAGATTGAACGACCACCGCGACATATCTTCGTAGAAGTCAGCAAGATACGGGTTAAAATCAACGGACTCAAAACGCGGAGTCCAGCCATAATGCTTGGCAAGCATGTTTGTTAGTGTGGTCTTACCACAACCGATGTTTCCGGCAATCGCAATATGCATAGTATTTAATTTTTATAATCTTCGTTATTTCCAATTCTGCTCGGAAAAGAGTCCGAACAATTCAGCATCTATCCTGTTGACGATTTTTCTAAAATCTTCCGGGTTATTCTCAAAGTCCATCTCGTCCGATTCAATCACCAGCACACGTCCTTCGTATTGATGATAGATAAAGTCCTCATAACGTTCGTTCAGGTCTTTGAGGTAGTCTATTTGCATGCCCTTTTCGTATTCGCGGCCACGTCTCTGAATCTGTGCAATCAGCGCAGGAACGGATTTGCGAAGATAAATCATCAGGTCGGGCAGGCGCATCATACTTTTCATGTGCTCGAACAACTCCATGTACGTGTTATAGTCGCGCTCGGACAGGTCGCCACGGCGGTAGTTATTGGTCACGAACACGTGTACGCCCTCAAATATGCTGCGGTCTTGTACGATGGTGTGTCCGGACTCCATGACGGCTAACATGTCACGGAAACGCTCTTTGAGGAAATAGGTCTCTAAGCAGAAAGACCAGCGACGTATGTCGGTGTAGTAGTCCTCCAAGTAGGGGTTAAAACCAACGCTCTCGAAGCGAGGTTCCCATCCGTAGTACTTGGCTAACATCTTGGTCAGCGTAGTCTTTCCGGCACCAATATTTCCTGCAATCGCTATGTACATATCAAATTCTTTGCAAAGGTACAATTTTTTTTTGAGAAAAACAAATTATTTTTATTCAAAATTTGCGTATTACAATTTTTTTTTGTACTTTTGCGTCGCAAAACGCAAACAACGAATAAAATATGCCGGAGATTTACCACAACGTGCTCAACTATTAGTAAAAGAGTGGCTTGCCATGAATCAAAATCAATTGCAAGATATGTGGAATAAACAAGTTATGATTAAATTACCTCCATTATGATTCCACGAATAGCGGACATACAAGCATTAGATAGTTTCATACTGCAAGTGCGGTTTGATGATGGGCGATTGGTGCATTATGATTTGAAAGAAGATATTGCCACCATTCCTGTATTCCGCAGTTTGCAGAGTGAACAGGGGTTGTATCAAAATTTTCAATTAGATTCCAGCCGTACTTGTGTTACTTGGAATGAAGATATTGACCTTCCAAGCGATTGTTTGTACGAATATGGGAGAAGAATATTATAGTTGACCTTGGCAACTAAAAAAGCAAGAGAAACAAACAAGTATAAATATATAAGGAAAAAGAAAACAAACCCCTCCCGCAGGGCATGACCCTGCAAAGACATAGTAAAATATAGCGTTGTAATCCGCCAACTTGATTCTTTGAAAACTGGACACTTTCAAGAATTATTATAACTTCAAGCACGGTTTACGGACGCTCACGTTATCCGCGTGAGTTTTCCGTGCATTTATTTGAAGTTATAAGGTAGTCCAGGACCTCAGAGTATCAAATGAAGCGAGCGAAAGTTCACGCTTTTTTGTTGTGTGTATTTCAACTATCAATTATCAACTATAAACTATCTATAGCGGAGTCCGCTTCCTGCCGAATAGTAAAGTGGAGGCGAAAATTAATTACTAAATCAACATGAAAACAAAAGTACTTTTATTATCATTGCTTGCGGTATTGTTTGCGACGCGAAGTGTTTATGCTGACGCTCCGGAAGGAGTGGAAATGGTGGATTTGGGTTTGCCATCGGGAACGCTGTGGGCAAATATGAACTTAGGAGCAACCGCTCCCGAACAAGATGGAGACAAGTTTATGTGGGGCGAGACAACACCCGTAACATCTGGTAGTACTTATTTTGATCCAAAATATACCAAGTACAAAGGGACCGCTACTTTGAAGCCCGAAGATGATGCAGCACATGTCAATTGGGGTGAACCTTGGCGTATCCCAACTCCGTGGGAACTGGAAGAATTGCGGAGCAAGTGCTCTTGGACCAAAACACAACTGAACGGTAAAGACGGATATATCGTAACAGGACCTAACCAAAACAGCATTTTTATGCCTCTTGGATGGCACTATTGGAGTTACAAATTAGCAGATTCTAAACAAGCAATGTTCATGGCTGTTGAGGCTGATCGTGTCAAAGTGTATAATACAGCAGGTGCCGGATGGCCTCGTGATTTTGGTTTGTATGTACGCCCTGTTTGTATGGGTATTCCTGATACTACGACTTATGTTGTCACTTTCAAAAATGATGACGGCACGGTCCTTCAATCTACACGTGTCAAGATAGGTGGCACTCCCGCTTACAAAGGCGCAACACCTACCAAAGCAGAGGATACAGAAATGCTTTACACATTTGCCGGTTGGACGCCTGCCTTTGCTGCTGTTTTTGCGGATGCCACCTATACGGCAACCTATAAATCCACACAAAAACGGAATAACCCTCCTGCAAATGTTCAAATGGTCGATTTGGGCCTTCCCAGTGGACTCAAATGGGCAAATATGAATATCGGAGCGACCGTTCCAGAAGATTATGGCTATTATATCGCCTGGTATGATTTAGACCCTAAAGACTACTACGACAATCACACAGGGTGTGGTAATGTTCCCAAACCCACAAATCACACATTGGACGTAGATGCGGCACGCATCAATTGGGGAGCGCCGTGGTATGAGCCCACCTTTACAGACATGGTAGAATTGGTGAATAACTGTACATGGACTTGGACAACCCAAAACGAAGTGAATGGCTACCTCGTAACAGGGCAAAACGGCAATAGCATTTTCTTGCCCGCAGGCGGTTTGAGATACAATCTTTCAAATAAACCTATCATGGATCGCACAAATGGCTATTATTGGACATCTACGCATCAAACGTCTGAAAAGGCAAAGTGTCTTAAGTTCAATTCAAGTTCAAAAAATGTGGACGGCG
>JAGHSG010000038.1 GCA_018066005.1 Bacteroidales bacterium
ACGAACAAAGCCGCTACATAGAAGATTTCCAATGGAGTCCGACTATTGCTCCTCAACGACGCATGTTCCGCACACCTGACCACTATGGGTTCTTTATTGTGAATGTGCACCCTGTCAAGGGGCTAAAAATTACCACCAACGGCAAAGTGACGGGCAATATGTTGGTACAGCATTACGCCGGATATATACCTCAAGACGAGGAAGTGGAAACGGCTCCATTCTTTGAGTGGGACATCAAACTGGCGTATGAGATACCTTTGTATAAAAACTATACATTGGAGATTAGTGCCGGTGTGAAGAACCTGTTAGACCAATACCAAAAAGATTTGGATAAAGGTATGAACAAGGATGCAAGTTATATCTACGGACCCTTTACACCTCGTAGTTATTTCGTAGGGCTGAACTTGAAAATCTAATTCGATATTCCTCAGGCTGGCTTCTTCGGGAACCAGCCTTTTTTGACGCGCTTTCGCTGTTCAAATAACTCCAATATGGACCAGAAACAGGAGAAACTGAACACCCCTAACAAAACAGATGCGTAGGTGTTATCTACAAATAACGACCCTGCACAACCTG
The DNA here is from genome assembly GCA_018066005.1 of Bacteroidales bacterium. Lineage (GTDB taxonomy): Bacteria > Bacteroidota > Bacteroidia > Bacteroidales > Paludibacteraceae > Colicola. The sequence continues at coordinate 577 of JAGHSG010000038.1, forward strand.
CCAGCCCTGCAAACAGGAAGACAGGCCAACATTTTACGCCAAAGTAATACTCACTCTTAATCACTATCGGGTGGAATATACCAATCAACAAAAATGTGGCTAAACCTAAAATAATCCCTTCAAAATTCATAATTTGTGTTGAAATTTGCTGCAAATATACAACTTTTGTGGCATATTTCCAAATGTAAATCGCTAAAATGTGACTTTTTGCACAAAAAAAGGATGCAATCTGCATCCTTGTGTCCCCCGAGGGATTCGAACCCTCGACCCATTGATTAAGAGTCAATTGCTCTAGCCAGCTGAGCTAGGGAGACATGCTCTTTTTTCAAAAGCGGCTGCAAAGGTACAACAAATTTTTGATATGACCAAATTTTAAAGCAAAAAAGATAAATATTTTTATATTATTGTCCGTTTTTTTTGAAAAATAGTGTAAAAAATTTGCGTATATGCCATTTTTTGAGTAACTTTGCAGAAAATTGAAATGCTATGAACAACAATTTTGGATTTGTACGCGTTGCTGCTGCCGTTCCTACTTGCCATGTAGCGGACGTAGATGCCAATGTGCATGAGATTAAGCAGCAGATTACCGAAGCCATCGAAGAAGGCGTCGAAGTGCTATGTTTCCCTGAACTGACAGTAACGGGATACACATGTTCAGACCTGTTCTTTACCCAACAACTGCAGCAGAATGCTCTCAATGGCTTGCAGCAGATTTGTGATTTTACCCGTGGCAAATCCATCATTGTATTGGTGGGGGCCCCGCTTAAAGTGGATAATAACCTCTTTAACTGCGCTTTCGTCATGACCGACGGTGATGTCGTGGGCGTGGTGCCGAAGATAAATCTGCCCAATACAGGGGAGTTCTATGAAAAGCGTTGGTTTACTTCCGGTCGTGCCGTGCGTGAGGCTAACGGCTCACCGCGTATCCCGACCGTTGACCTGTGGGGTGGGGATGTGCCCTTCGGTATTGACTTGCTCTTTATGACTCGTGATTATTGCTTTGGCGTTGAGGTGTGCGAGGACTTATGGAGTCCGCTTCCGCCATCCACCCAGTTGGCTATCCAGGGGGCTGAACTGATTTTCAATCTCTCGTCCAGTAACTGTGTTACGGGCAAGCATGAGTTCCGTCGTCAGATGATTACCCAGCAGTCGGCACGCGTTCACTGCGGTTATGTCTATACGTCTTCCGGTGTCGGAGAATCTACGACTGATGTGGTCTTCTCCGGCTCGACCTACATCGCCGAAAATGGCGACTTGCTCGAAATGGGGCAACGTTTCTTGCGGGAGAGTTCGATGGTTATTACCGAGTTGGATGTTGAGCGTCTCCGCACGGATCGTCAGCGCAATACCAACTTTACCAAAGACCAGCACGGTCACTATCGTAAAATCAACGTGGCACCTATTGAATCCGAGCAAGGTTATGCCGAGCCTATTCATCGTCATTTCTCTACAACGCCTTTCTTGCCTGAAAAAGCCGAGGAAGATGCGTATTGCTCTGATATCTTCTCTATTCAAACCAGCGGCTTGGCACGGCGGTGGGAGCACACGCACGCCGAGACGATTGTGGTGGGCATTTCCGGTGGCTTAGACTCCACATTAGCCCTCTTGGTTGCCGTACAGACGGCCGATATGTTAGGTTATCCGCACCAGCGTGTCTTGGGCGTAACGATGCCCGGCTTCGGTACCAGCGACCGCACCTATTCGAATGCTATCCGGCTGATGGAAGAGTTGGGCGTTTCTATTCACGAGATACCTATTCGCGAAGTGACAACGCAACACTTGCAGGATATTGACCACGACATCAATAACCACGATGTGACTTATGAAAACGCCCAAGCACGTATGCGCACGCTTATCCTTATGGATTTGGCTAATAAATACAACGGACTTGTTCTGGGTACCGGTGATTTGAGCGAATTGGCATTAGGCTGGGCTACTTATTGCGGTGACCAGATGTCCATGTATGGCATCAATGCCGGCATACCCAAGACATTGGTACGTTATCTGGTGCGATATGCTGCCGAGAACTATTTCTCAGACGACACGCGTGAGACGCTTATGGATGTCATCTCTACCCCGGTATCTCCCGAATTGTTACCGACGGATGAACAAGGGGATATTGCACAAAAAACGGAGGAAAAAGTCGGTCCGTACGAACTACATGACTTCTTTATTTACTATTTCTTGCGCTTTGGCTTCTCCCGCGAGAAGATTGCCTACATGGCATCGGTGGCTTTTGAGGACCAATACACACCCGAGCAGATTGAGCATTGGTTGAATGTCTTTATGCACCGCTTCTATTGCCAGCAGTTCAAACGCTCTTGTCTGCCGGACGGACCCAAAGTGTGCTGCGTCAGTCTGTCGCCTCGTGGCGACTGGCGCATGCCGTCAGATATTTGCGAGATGTAATAAATGAAATTGCTACTCATCATATTAACCATTCTTGCGCCTGTTCGTTGGTCGGGGGAGCCAGTAGGCGATAGCGTTCGTTTGACGGCTGCTATTGATTCGGGTTGGCACATGACCCTCATTTCCATAGGTGACTCGATGATTGGTGAGGACTTTGTGGGTAATTATCAATACATCGTACACCAAGCACAAGTGCAACCAATTCGTTTTACCGCTTGTGATGATAATCAATGTCTTGCGCCGGAAATATACGATTATACGTCTTCTCTTGCATCATCTCCTTCTGCGGAGCAACCTGCTCTCAGCCCTTGTCAACAGAGGGACTCTACCTGTTCAGAACGCGGGTTTAACGCGGGTTTAACGTGGGATAACCTATGGATGCTCTTTTTATGGGGCTTGTTAGGCGGTCTGCTGGCCATCTTTACACCCTGTGTTTGGCCTATTATTCCGATGACTGTTTCTTTCTTCTTGAAGAAAGGCGGAGGCAAGAAAGATGCCATCTTCTACGGATTGAGTATAGTTCTTATTTATGTCGGTTTGGGACTGTTGATAACGGTACTCTTTGGCGCATCGGCATTAAATGCCCTTTCCACGAATGCTGTTGTTAACCTTTTCTTCTTTGCTTTGTTGGTGGTCTTTGCTCTTTCGTTTTTCGGACTATTCGAGATTACTCTCCCTGCCTCTTGGTCGGATAAATTGGACAGCAAGGCCCGCGCTACCGGTGGTTATATCAGTATTTTGTTGATGGCGTTTACATTGGTTATTGTGTCATTTTCTTGCACGGGACCCATTATAGGAACATTGCTTGTGGAAGCAGCAGGGCAGTCGTTGTTGGCGCCTGCTATGGGTATGTTGGGCTTTGCCATCGCGTTGGCGTTGCCGTTTGCACTCTTTGCTCTATTCCCCCAATGGATGCAGAACTTACCTAAATCGGGAGCGTGGATGCAGTCCTTCAAGGTAACGCTCGCCTTCATCGAATTGGCGTTGTCCCTTAAATTCCTTTCCGTGGCAGACATGGCGTACGGATGGGGTATATTACCGCGTTGGCTTTTCATTTCCCTGTGGGTGGCTTGCTTTGTCGGTTTGGGAATATATCTTATTCGCAAGAGTTGGGTGGGTAAGTGTATTGCGCTCTGTTCGTGGATGTTTGCCCTTTATCTGCTGCCGGGCTTATGGGGCGCCCCGGTCAAGGCTATTGCTGCTTTTGCTCCCCCCGCAGATATGCATCGGCAAGTGTTTTACGACTACGAACAGGGACTGAATTATGCCCGTGATTTCAATCGCCCCGTTCTGTTGGACTTCACCGGATACGGTTGCGTTAACTGCCGTAAAATGGAGCAATATGTTCTGTCGGATTCGGTTGTTCACGCCCGCTTGCAGAACTATGTTTATATTATGCTGTACGTAGATTCGCGTATGGACGCCAATACGAATGAAATAGAAGATGGCTTAGAGAATAGTCGCTTGCAGCAGGAACGCTTCGGCTCCAATGCCCAGCCGTTCTTTATCCAGTTGGATAGTCAGGGTAATCCCATCTCTGACCCCTGCACCTTTACCACCAATAAGGATAAGTTCTTGGAGTGGTTATTATATTGAGAAGATTAGTCTATTGATGATATGGTAATTATGAAATTTGGTGGCACTTCGGTCGGAAGTGCCGAAAGAATGCAAAACGTGGCAGAATTGATTCGCCAACAAGCCCGACAAACAGGCGTTGTGGTTGTCTTGTCCGCTATGTCGGGAACAACGAATAAACTGCTACAGATAGCCGAATATATTGAAGCAGGCAATCCTGCTGCGGCGGTGGAAGAACTGAATATATTGGAGGGTAAATATCAATCCGCTTGTTCCGAATTGGGAATAGACTACGTGGTGCAACCCTTCTTCACTTCTATGCGTTCGCTGTGTCTGCAACCCTATACTCCACAAATCGAAAAAGATATCGTCGCGAATGGTGAACTGATGTCCACAACGATGATGGCTGCATATATGAATGTGCCGCTTCTATCGGCGCTTGAATATATGCGTATAGACGAGAATGGCGAACCTGATATGCCAGCTATTGCCCAATTGTTAGGGCAACACATGCCGAAAATCAATAAGGGAGATATTCTTATTACGCAAGGCTTTATTTGTCGCAATCAATTCAACCAAATAGACAATCTAAAACGTGGTGGTAGCGATTACTCGGCTTCTATCATAGGCGGTCTGTTGGTAGCGGAAGAGATACAGATTTGGACGGATATAGACGGTATGCATAATAACGACCCGCGTTTTGTGGAGGGCACGCGCCCTGTACCGCAACTGTCTTTTGCCGAGGCTGCTGAGTTGGCTTATTTCTGTGCCAAAATACTGCACCCGACCTGTATATTACCGGCCAAAATGCATAATGTACCGGTGCGACTGCTCAATACCATGGACCCCTCTGCACCGGGTACACTCATCAATAACGACTACAAAAAAGGTCGCATAGAGGCCATTGCTGCCAAAGATGGTATTGCTGCCCTCCGTGTGCATAGCGACCGGATGCTGATGGCTTACGGTTTCCTCTGCCGCATATTTGAGATTTTTGAAAAATATAAGACCAGTATAGACCTGATTACCACTTCCGAGGTGGCGGTATCTATGTCCATTGATAACTTGGCACATATTGGCGACATACTGCCGGAACTGAAAGCCCTCGGCACCGTATCTTTGGAAACGAACTTATCTATCATCTCCGTCGTAGGTGACTTGCAGAGCAATAATTTGGGCTTTGAAGCAGTGGTTGTAGATGCGTTGCGGGATATACCTGTTCGCATGATTAGTTACGGCGGTAGCGACCATAATATATCCATTTTAGTGCGTACGGAAGACAAAGTGCGTGCTTTACAGATGCTTAGTAAAAAGATTTTCTCATGATGACAGGTAACTTTCCCATCGAGCAATGGGAAGGAGTAGATACTCCGTTTTATTACTATGATTTATCCATCTTGGATTCAACGCTCCAAGAGTTAAATACGCGGATTAACCAATTCCCTGCTGCGGCTGTTCATTATGCTGTCAAAGCGTGTGCCACACCCGAGATACTTAGGCGGATTGCAGCAGCCGGAATAGGGGCGGATTGTGTCTCCGGTGGCGAGATACGCGCCGCTATTGAGGCTGGCATACGTCCCGATAAAATAGTGTTCGCCGGTGTCGCCAAAGCCGACTGGGAAATTGAATATGCTATCAAACATGGTATTTTTTGTTTCAATGTGGAAAGTCAGGCGGAAGTGGAGGTTATTGACCAAATAGCAGGGCAATTAGGCGCTCAACCGCGTATCTGCTTACGCATCAACCCGCAAGTGGATGCACACACGCATGCCAAGATAACAACAGGGATGAAGGAGAATAAGTTTGGCATTCAAATGTCGGACTTGGAAGAGGCGGTGCAGGATGTGGTACAAAGACCCAACCTATCTTTTGCAGGATTGCATTTTCATATCGGCTCACAAATAACGGACATGCAGGTGTTTGCTACGCTATGTGAGCGAATAAATGAATTAGTTGAGCGGGCGCAACAAATAGCCCCTGTGCAACATATCAACGTCGGAGGCGGTTTAGGCATTCTGTACGAACATCCTAATCATTTTCCTATTCCGGATTTCCAAGGGTATTTTGATACGTATCAGAAAGGCTTAAAGGTCCAACCCGGACAAACTGTTCACTTTGAATTGGGCCGCTCTATTGTGGCGCAATGCGGTAATCTCATTACACGCGTGCTGTATGTCAAGAAAGGTGAGCAGAAGCAGTTCGCTATTGTAGATGCAGGCATGACGGACCTAATGCGTCCCGCTTTGTATGGGGCTTTTCATCGCATAGAAAACCTGTCTAACCCCGATGCAGAAGAAGAAACGTATGACATTGTCGGACCTATTTGTGAGTCTAGCGATGTGTTTGTCGAAGGCTATCAAATAGCCAAAGTGCAGCGTGGAGATATACTTGCAATTCGTAGTGCCGGAGCGTATGGTGAAGTGATGGCGAGTCAATATAATCTGCGACGCTTGCCGGGACATGTTGTCTCTTCTCTAAAATAAATGCTTATAGTCAGTTAATTATGTTTTATAATCGCAACCAATCCGACCGCTCTCAATCGTTTAATGAGAGCCGTGAAACAAAAAAAGTTAATTACGAAACGCGTCGTCCCAAAGAGAAAGAGATGATTTTTGGTACACGTGCCGTCATGGAAGCCATTGATGCCGGTAAAACCTTGGATAAAATCCTTATTCGCCGGGATATGTCGTCCGCTATTGCCCGTGAATTATTGGCTAAACTGACGGATAGTGAGGGACATATTGCTACGAATGTACAACGTGTGCCGTTGGAGAAACTCAATCAGTTTACCGACAAGAACCACCAAGGCGTAATCGCTTTTTTGTCGCCGATTGAATTCTATCGTTTAGAAGATTTAATACCTTCTATTTATGAGTCAGGACGTACGCCCCTGCTGATGGTGTTGGATAATGTAACGGATGTGCGTAATTTTGGCGCTATTGCTCGTACATGCGCTTGCGCGGGTGCGGATGCACTTATCATAGGTACACGCGGGTCTGTAGCCATTAACGGCGATGCGGTTAAGACTTCGGCAGGAGCATTACATACTCTTCCCGTTTGCAAAGTGGAAAATATGCAAAACGCGTTGCAATTCTTACGCGAGTCGGGGCTGAATATAATAGCAGCAACCGAACATGCAGATCATGACTATACTGCCACGGATATGCGTAGTCCGCTTGCTATTGTGATGGGAAGTGAGGAGAAAGGTATTTATGAGGAAAATTTAAAACAATGTACCGACCAGGTTCGTATTCCTATGGTCGGTACAATAGAAAGTTTGAATGTCAGCGTTGCTGCCGGAATCATGCTATATGAAGCCGTCCGCCAACGTTCCACTATTTCTTGCTGTGCCCGAACATGAAGCCCACGTACAGACGTGGTCCGCTGGGCGAGATAAAATTGCTCCAATTAAGGGCTTTAATGCCGCTGTTTTTATCTCCAAACGGAAGCATATAATCCACTTTAAGAAGTAAACTGACTCCTTTGTGAATACTGAATTCCATTCCTACATAGGGGTCTAAAAGGAAGAAGCGCGTTTGGGTGTAGGATGCGTTGCAAACCGTTTCATCTTGAATGGTAGGTATTTCTTCATTCGCCGTATAGACGCGCTTGCTGACACCACCACCGATAGTTCCGCCAATAAATAACTGCACCTTGCCTACTTGTCCATAGTAGTCACACAAAGCACCGCCCCAGCCGTTTCGCACGAAACTGCTGTTCTTCATCAGGGGCATGTTGCTCACGGCACCTTCCATTCCTACGTGAATGTGATTGATTAGGTGGACGCGTAAAGCGCCACCTATACCAAGTGTCACACCGTCTTTGGGTAGTCCGGACACATTCTCTAAACTCCCGTTCCTGAATAATTCGTCAGGGGAATTGGAGAAAGCGTATCCGATATGTACCATACATCCTCCGCTAAATCCGGTAAAGATACCATTAGATGTTTTCTTCTCGTCTTCCTTGTTATCCGAAGTTTGTTCTTCTTTGGCCGGTTTATTGCCGTAATAAGAGGACTTGATATCGTACACGTTTTGTGCAGATAGTGTGCTCATCCCTAATAAAACAGCAAGGAAAATTGTAAATTGTGCTTTACGCATCATTCGCAGTTATTTGGGTTAAGAAAGAGTCTTAAAGCAAACCAAATGCTACATCCATCATCTGTGTGAAGGTGTTTTGACGCTGTTCGGCTGTGGTGGATTCGCCGGTCAGGATATGGTCGCTTACGGTGCAAATAACCAATGCTTTTTTACCTGCACGAGCAGCATTCATATACAGGGCGGGGGCTTCCATCTCGTCGGCTAATACACCCATCTTGGTCCAATTCACTTTGCGGTCATCCTCGCAGTAGAAACTATCGGCAGAGAACACATTTCCTACATGATACGTATAACCTAATTCTTCGCATTTCTCTACGGCTTTACGGCAGAGATTGAAGTCTGCAATAGGTGCATAAGTTCCCGGCAAGTGGAATTGCTCGGCATAGTTGCTGTCTGTGCAACTGCCCTGGGCAATGACTAAATCTCCGATGTGTACGTACAACTGGCGACTACCGCAACTACCCACACGGATAATCGTTTCTACATCGTAGAAATTAAATAATTCGTAGGTATAAATGCCAATAGACGGGATACCCATACCGCGACCCATAACAGTCACTTCCTTACCATTGTAGGTGCCGGTATAAGCCAACATATTACGAACTTGATTAACTAATTTGGCATCTGTTAAAAAACGTTCGGCCATCACTTTGGCACGGAGCGGGTCTCCTGCCATAATAACTGTTTTGGCAATTTCGCCATATTGTGCCCCAATATGGGGCGTTGGTGTTTGTTCTTTCATAGTAATTGTATTTTAATTTTGCATTTTCAAATATTTAATTGCTTCTTCCAAATCTGCCGGAGTGTCTATACCCATCGAATAGGTCTCGCACACAGCCACTTTGATTTGATACCCGTTCTCTAACCACCTTAATTGCTCCAAACTCTCGGCTTTTTCCATGGGAGACTGGGGCAGTTGGGTAATCTGCTTCAAAATATCTGCACGATAGGCGTACATACCTATATGACGATAGTGTTTGCCTTGCGCCAACCAATCTTGCTTATCCACCCCGCGTAAGTAGGGGATGATACTCCGTGAAAACAGAACAGCGTGATTATCAACGGCAGAAAAAACAACTTTGGGCGTGTTGGGGTTCTCCAAATCTTCCCAACTGTCCTCGGTGGTGTAGGGCTTGACCAAAGTGGCTATTTCGGTCGGGAAACAACTCTTGATGGCTTCTATTTGAGACGGTTGGATAAATGGCTCATCACCCTGTATGTTGATAATAACATCCTCTTGACGCATCGTGCATTGTGCATTGTCAACCGTCAACCATTTTTCATAGGCTTCCAAGCAGCGGTCCGTACCGCATTTATGGTCAGCGCGGGTCATAACAACTTCTCCGCCAAACCCACGAACAGTATTGTAAATACGTTCATCATCTGTGGCAACAACTACATTGTCTAATGCTTTTTTTGCTTGCTCATACACGCGCTGAATCATAGGTTTACCGCAGATATCTACAAGCGGTTTACCGGGGAAGCGGGTGCTGGCATAACGAGCAGGTATAATACCTATAAATTGCATAATTTTTTCGTCTAAAAACATTTTTCGGGTGCAAAGATACAACTTTTTGTTGACATTTCAAAATTTATTTGCATATATGGAAAAATTTTTGTATCTTTGCAACGTTTTAACGAAACTCTTTATATTTATATAAAAATATGGATTACAAATACGAACCAATGTTTCAACTCGGAAAAGACGAAACCGAGTACTATTTGCTGACCAAAGACCATGTGTC
>JAGHSG010000178.1 GCA_018066005.1 Bacteroidales bacterium
GCTTCATAATGATTTAACATAATGTTTAGTTGTTTTTAGTTAATAAATAGTTCCTTTTCCTGCGCATTGCGCGAAAAAGCGTGCAAAGATACAATTTTTTTTTGAATTGACCAAATTTTTTTGCGAAAAAATATCTAAATATATAAATAAGGTGTCAAATATTTGTGTCATTCATTTTTTTTTTGTAATTTTGTAGCGACATTTATAGGGTCTGAAAAAATTAACGGACACAAAACGGTGTCCATAACGTCAAATTAAACACATTTTTTATTTACAATGAACATTGTAACCAAAGAAATTGCGTTGCCAGACGGTCGAGTTGTCAAACTTGAGACCGGCAAACTCGCCAAACAGGCAGATGGAGCCGTGATGGCTACAATCGGCAACACAATGATTTTAGCTACTGTATGTAGCGCCAAAGATGCTGTTCCCGGTACGGACTTTATGCCCTTGACCGTGGAATACAAAGAAAAATTTGCCAGTGCAGGTCGCTTCCCTGGCGGTTTTACCCGTCGTGAAGGAAAAGCATCAGACTACGAGATTCTGATTGCTCGGCTTATCGACCGTGCTTTGCGTCCTTTATTCCCTGCTAATTACCATGCCGAGACATTCGTTAACGTAACGATGTACTCCGCCGATGGTGTTGACATGCCTGAAAGCATAGCCGGTCTGGCTGCCGGTGCCGCTTTGGCTTGCTCAGACATACCTTTTGAAGGTCCCGTATCCGAGGTACGTGTGGCTCGCGTCAACGGTCAGATGGTGATTAACCCCACGTTTGAGCAATGCGAGAACGCCGACCTCGAACTGATGGTTGCCGCCACGTACGATAACATCATGATGGTGGAAGGTGAGATGAAAGAAGTGCCCGAAAGCGTTATGCTGGAGGCTATCAAAGCCGCTCACGAAGCCATCAAACCCCAGTGTCTCGCCATCAACGAGATGATGAAAGCTTATGGCAAAGAAGTTAAACGTGAATACTGCCATGAGGTAAATGACGACGAACTCAAACAAGCCGTTCATGATTTCTCATACGCTCGTGCCTATGCACAAGCTACCTCTGCCGACACGGATAAACATCACCGTGAGGCTATGTTCTCGCAGATATGCGAAGACTTCAAGACGGAGAAAGCCGAATACATACAACAGCGTGCCGAAGCTCTTGGCGTAGATATTGATGAGATTGCCGCTTTGGTAGATCGCTACTACCACGATGTAGAGAAAGAGGCTATGCGCCGTGCCGTTCTGGACGAAGGTAAACGTCTGGATGGCCGTAAAACAACCGATATACGTCCTATCTGGTGCGAAGTGGGTTACCTGCCCGGCCCTCACGGTTCGAGTATCTTTACCCGCGGTGAGACTCAATCTCTCTCAACCGTCACTCTTGGTACGGTTCGCGATGAGAAAATGGTGGACGAAGCCCTCATTCAAGGTTCGGAGCGTTTCTTGCTGCACTACAACTTCCCGCCCTTCGCTACCGGTGAAGCCAAAGCCGCTCGTGGCGTAGGTCGTCGTGAGATAGGTCATGGTAACTTGGCTTGCCGCGCATTGAAGAATATGATTCCGGAGGATTACCCCTACTCTATCCGCGTCGTTTCGGACATCTTGGAGAGTAACGGTTCGTCCTCTATGGCTACCGTTTGCGCCGGTACGCTCGCCCTTATGGACGCCGGTGTGCCCATCAAGAAACCCGTCAGCGGTATTGCTATGGGTATGATTAGCGAACTGGTCGGAGATAAACTGAACTATAAGATTTTGAGCGATATCTTGGGTGACGAGGATCACTTGGGCGATATGGACTTCAAGACCACGGGTACCCGTGACGGTCTGACCGCTTGCCAAATGGATATCAAAGTGGATGGTTTGAGTTACGAAGTGCTGGAGAACGCTCTCGCACAGGCTCATCAGGCACGTATGTATATTCTGGATAAGATTTTGGAAACTATGCCTGCTCCGCGTCCGGACCTCAAACCTCACGCTCCGCGTATCACCACGTTCTATATCCCGAAGGATATGATTGGTGCTGTTATCGGCCCCGGCGGTAAGATTATTCAAGGCATCCAAGCCGAGACAGGTGCTGTGGTCAGCATAGACGAAGACGAGAAAGGCGGTAAAGTGGAGATTGCTTCCAACAACGGTGAAGCAATGGCAGCCGCAATGGCCAAGATTAAAGCCATCGTTGCCCTGCCCGAGGTAGGTGAGACCTACGAATCCACTGTTAAGAGTATGATGCCTTACGGTTGCTTTGTAGAATTCATGCCCGGTAAGGAAGGTTTATTGCATATCTCCGAAATCGACTGGAAACGTTTCGAAACGATGGAAGAAACCGGTATCAAAGAAGGTGACAAGATAATGATTAAGTTGCTGGAGATTGACGAGAAAACCGGTAAGTTCCGTCTCAGCGCACGCGCTCTGAAAGAGAAACCTGAAGGTTATGTAGAGCCCGAGCGTCCTGCTCGCCAACCTCGTGGTGACCATGGTCCACGCCCTGGTCGAGAGCCTCGACACGCAGATGGCCATTCGGGTGACCGCGGTCCGCGTCCCGAACACCGCGAAGGACGTACGCACGACTTCGAAGGTGATGGTGCCAAATTAGAGAAATAACCGAATAGGAATATTCCCCAACAAAAGGGCGAGAAAGTGATGCTTTCCCGCCCTTTTGTATGAACTATATGTATTTTATTATAATGCTTCTAACACCTTGCACAACCATTCGTAACAACGGTCGGTAGAAGATATAGAGAGACGCTCCTGAGGTGAGTGGACACCATACATTTGCGGACCAATGGAAACCATATCTAAGTATGGATATTTCTCCAAGAACAAGCCACACTCCAAACCGGCATGAATAGCCAACACTTGCGGTTCGGATTGGAATAAGTCACGATAGACTTGACGCACTATTTCCATCAAGGGTGAGTGAACGTTGGGTTTCCATCCCGGATAACCGTCGCCATGCGTTACCTCGTCACAAGCCGCAGCCAAGGCAGCATGCACGCGCTCCTTGATGGCATGTTTCTCCGTTTCCACAGAGGAGCGTTGAGAAGTAGTTACCTCAATATATCCCTCTTTCATTTTGATAGAAGCCAAGTTAGTACTGGTCTCTACCAACCCGGGCATGTCCTTACACATAGCAATCATGCCATGCGGGCAGTCATATAGGGCTTTTATCAAGGCTTTCGCTTTATCTTGCGGAATGATCATCTCCGGCATAGCGCATGAATCCAGAGTCAAGTCCATATCTTTCTCCACTTCGCCAAACTCTTTTTCCACTTCGGCCTTGTAGAGATTGAAAGCCACGACGACATCATGTTTTTTGTCAGCAGGCACAACAAACACCGCTTCTGCCTCACGGGCAATAGCATTACGCAAGTTGCCTCCGGCGATAGTTGATAGGTGATAGGTGATAGGTGATAGGTGATAAAGGAAGTTAACAATGACCTTGTTGGCATTGGCGCGACCTTTGTTAATATCATCCCCGGAGTGACCGCCCATCAGTCCCTTGACTGCTACGCGGAAGGCGAAGCAATCGTGCATTGTGCTTTGTGCATTGTCCACCGGAGTATAGTGCATCCGTGCCGTAGTATCTATACCGCCGGCACAACCGATAAATATCTGCCCATCATCTTCGCTATCCAAGTTAATCAGCCGGCGACCTTGTAAATAACCGTCTTTCAGTTTCATAGCGCCGGTTAGTCCGGTCTCTTCGTCCACCGTAAACAGCGCTTCTATAGCCGGGTGACGCAGGTTGGGGTCGGTCATGGCGGATAATGCCATACTGATACCTATTCCGTCATCGCCGCCTAAGGTTGTACCTTTGGCTTTGAGCCAGTCGCCATCAATATAGGTCTCAATGGGGTCGTGCATAAAATCGTGCTGCACGTCGTTATTCTTCTCGCAGACCATATCCATGTGCGCTTGCAAGATAATCCCCTCTTTATCTTCATACCCGGGCGTAGCAGGGACACGCATAATGACATTCATGGCGTCATCTTGTTGACATTCAATACCATGTTCTTGGCCCCAATTAACGAGCCACTGACTAATCTGCTCCTCGTGTTTAGAAGGGCGTGGCACTTTGCATATCTCAGCAAAGATATCAAAAATCTGTTTATTCATGACTAACTTCATTTGCTATTTGACGTAAGTACGGTTCCGGATAACTATGCCGATCGGGGCTCTCCGGATTGCCCCATTGGTTGCGTAGGAACTGCCCGTTTTCTTCCTTGCGTTCTACGCCGTCCAGATATTTGGTAAATAGGTAAATACCTAACTCTTTCCAGGCTTGTGTACTCTCCTCGGCTTGGGCGATGGAGTAGCGAGTAAGGAAGTCGCGTTTTTGTGCATCCGCCATCGTCGCTACGGTGGCATCTATCACATCTATCTGACTATTGAACTTATCTTCCCATACCGAGCGCACGCGTTGCAAATCAACTATCATACGGTCGTATTTGGTATAGACCCAGTTGGCGACGATATTAAAGGTCCACCAGGCGGATGTAGGCGAATAGGTGTATAAATCGCCATTACCTAACCGATAACACTCCGGCACAGCCGTCATACGGCAGTACATAGGTACATACACGCTCGTATTGGCATCGTCCATAGAGAACCACAAAATACCCTCTTTCTGCGGACGGATATGCGCAATAAATGAGCAAGCCGTTTGCTGTGTGGCAGTGGGACGCGGATACCAATAGAGGGTGCTGTCCAACTTAAATGTCAGCCCTCCGTAACGCAGTTTGCTATGCCACGGACCGGCTGCTTCTTTTTGAGTTATATCCAAAGGAGTGCCTTCGTATTGGTCACGCATAGCTTCCTTAATTTCTTGCAGAGCCACCTTATGATTGGGTTTGAAATAGAGCGGCATAGGTTCGCCGGCATCTTTGCCTCCGGTCTCCAAATAAGTCTTGCCGGAAGCGTAATCCAAGTATTTATCCATGTCGTCGTTAAAACGGCGGAAGAACGACCACACACGAGCTTCACATACATACAAACCTCCTAAATCGTACGGATTATATGCCTTGGCATAGTTGAAGTCGGCATCTTCGCCGACGAAGTATCCATTGTCACGAGCAAATGAGATAACATCTTTGGACCAAAGAACGGTACCGTCTTTGCTGACGCAATAACCTTTTTTCTTGTCGTAGCGACTGCCTTTGAGTGGCAGATAAGTAGTGCGTGCCTGGTTGGCGTGTGCCGATATGCAATCGTCAGGAATACGTGTTGCCACCCACACAGCCCCTTTTTCCTTGCCGCCTTTGCCGGTCATGTCCATGAGCCAAATCTCGGTGCTGTCAGCAATGGAAAAACTCTCGCCCTCACTGGCATAACCGTATTGAGCCACCAAAGCAACCATCATATCAACGGCTTCGCGTGCCGTTTGGCAACGCTCCAAAGCAATGTTCATCAGACTGACATAGTCTATTCCAACCGTGTCCCAGCAGGCTTCGCGGCCTCCCCACGTAGTCTCAAACACAGCCAACTGGTGTTCGTTCATATAGCCCACCACCGAATAGGTATGCTCCACTTCGGGTATCTCGCCCAAAGGTTTTTGGGTATCTCCTTCGATAATAGCACGCATACTACCCTTCGGATGGTCAGCAGCAGAGGTGAAATACAAAGCCCCATAGTGGGTGTAACTATCCATCGCATAAGAAATCATAACCGTGCCATCAGCTGACGCCTCACGACCTACTAAAAAGTTCGTGCAAGCGGAAATTGTTGATAGTTGACAATGGATAGTTGAAAGAAGTGCCAGCGCACAAATAAGTCGGACAGATTGTTTCATAATTATTCAATTTACGATGCAAAGATACAACTTTTTTTGGAAATAAGCAAATTTTTTTGTACCTTTGCACGTTTTTAGAGTAATTGTGCATCGTGCAATGTCAACCGTGAACCGATTCAAGGAATACATACCGTTTTACAAACGCAACCTCAAGGTAGCGTTTCCCGTTATGCTGACGCAATTAGGAGCGTCGTTAGTGGGGTTGATAGATTCCATCATGGTGGGACATTATGCCACGGCAGACCTGGCAGCCGTTTCCTTCTCCAATGCTATTTTCTTCACCGTCATGGTCTTCTCCATGGGTGCCATCATAGGTCTCACGCCACTGGTAGGTTACGAAGTGGGGAAAAGAGAAACAGACGAGAAGACGCAAACGGGGACGATTAACTTTCTTTTCCGTAGCGGCGTACTGTTTACGTTGCTGTTGAGTGCAGGTATGATACTCGTTTTGGGTGCGTGCATTCCGCTATTGGACTGCTTCGGTCAGGAAGAAGCAGTCGTTACGGCGGCACGCCCGTATTATATTATGATTGTTGTTTCCATTGTACCTTTCCTCTTTTTCTGCCTGCAAAAGCAGTTCCTGGAAGGGTTAGGCAACACTATGGTTGCTATGCTGATTACGATGGGAATGAATGTACTCAATATCCTGCTTAACTGGGTATTTATCTTCGGTCATTGGGGATTCCCTGCTATGGGAGCCACGGGTGCCGGCATAGCCACGCTCATCTCGCGTACGCTCATGCCTGTCCTTTTCTACATAACTATACGCACGCATAAAGAATGGCGCACTTATCTACAACCTACCACCTATCACCTATCACCTATCAAAGACGGTCTGCGGCGGTTATGGAAGATTGGAGCACCTATCGGCAGTCAAACCATGTTGGAGACGTTCCTATTTACACTTTCCTTTATTATGGTCGGATGGCTCAGCAAAGAAGCTTTGGCGGCACACCAGATAGCCAATCAAATAGCCGACATGACCTTTATGTTAGCCATCGGCATCGGTTCGGCTACCACGATACGTGTCTCGCATCAATTGGGCAAAGGTGACCTCTACGCCGTCCGCATGGCCAGTAATGCCTCTATTCACCTGGTGTTGGTTATGAATAGTATAGGTGCTATTTTGATGATTAGTTTACGCAACTATATCCCGTTGCTGTTTACCAACGACGCCGAAGTTATCTCCATCGCTTCCACGCTGGTGATGATAGCCGGTTTCTTTCAGTATGCCGACGGTTTGCAGACGGTCGGTGCTGCTATGTTACGGGGTATAACGGATGTCAAAATGCCGATGGTGTTTGCTTTTATCTCGTATATCGCCATCGCCTTACCGCTCGGACTGGTGCTCATGTTCCCTTGCCACTTGGGTGCTCCGGGGATATGGATTAGTTTTATTGTTGCTCTGTCGTTAGCCGCTATTCTTTTCCACACGCGCTTCCGCAAGAAACTGCGCGAGATGGAACGGGATTCATCCTCGCATCGCGTCTAAACGGTTTTCCATTTGAAAGAGTTCGTCTCTCAATAGGGCTGCCGATTTGAAATCCAAATCTTTGGCAGCCTGCATCATACGTTTCTGCTGCTGATTGATGGCTTTCTCCAATTCTTTAACGGACATGTGTTGCCACTCGGCACGCTTCCAACTGTCACGAATAGCGTTTTCCACTTTCTGCTGTTCCTCTTGGGCATCGTGGAAGAGTGCCTGCAACGGATTGGCAGCCATGGCTTTCTGTACGGCATGCGGTGTGATATGATGCTCCTCGTTGTACGCCATCTGTTTGGCACGACGGCGAGCCGTCTCATCAATAGTCATCTGCATAGAGCGGGTTATCTTATCGCCGTACATAATAACCTTACCTTCCACATGCCGGGCGGCACGTCCTGCCGTCTGGGTCAGGGAGCGGTGGTCACGAAGGAAACCTTCTTTATCGGCATCTAAGATAGCCACCAGCGACACTTCGGGCAAGTCCAACCCTTCGCGCAATAGGTTGACGCCCACCAACACGTCATACACTCCTTTGCGCAGGTCCTCCATAATCTTGACACGCTCGATGGTGTCAATATCGGAGTGTATATACGCGGACGCTATGCCGTATTTGCGCAGGTACTCATCCATCTCCTCCGCCATACGCTTGGTGAGTGTAGTCACCAGCACACGCTGTTTTTTCTCGATACGTTGCTGAATCTCCTCCATCAAATCATCCACCTGATGCTTGGTAGGGCGCACTTCTATCTCGGGGTCTAACAATCCGGTAGGACGAATGACTTGGTCGATAACTATACCTTCCGACCTTGCCATCTCGTACTCCGCCGGCGTAGCCGAACAGAAAATCATCTGCCCTACTTTCTTCTCCCACTCCTCAAAGGTGAGTGGGCGGTTATCGCGTGCGGCGGGCAAACGGAAACCGTACTGTACCAAGTTGTCTTTGCGGGCTTTATCCCCTCCGTACATGGCGTGTATCTGCGGCACGGTGACGTGGCTCTCGTCGATGATGACCAACATATCTTTGGGGAAATAGTCCAATAGGCAATAAGGCGGTGTACCCGGGTCGCGGCCGTCAAAATACCGGCTGTAATTCTCCACACCGGAACAGTAGCCCAACTCCTGAATCATCTCCATATCATATTTGACCCGCTCCTCAATGCGCTTGGCATACAGGTCCTCGCCTATCTCCTGAAAATAATTAACCTGATTGGCAAGGTCTAACTTGATTTGCATCATGGCACTCTCCAACCGTTCCTTGGACGTGCAGAAGATAGTGGCAGGATAGATATTCAGGTGTTCAAAATGCTCATTGTGCATTGTGCATTGTGCATTGTGAACCGTCATAATTTCTTCTATCTCGTTGCCAAAGAAGACGATGCGGAAGACCTCGTCGCTGTAAGCGGAGCAGACATCTACCGTGTCACCCTTGACGCGAAAGCGTCCCCGCACAAAATCTATGTCGTTGCGTACATATCCGGCATCGACCAACTGATGCAACAGGTAATCCATTCCTTTTGTATCGCCTCGGGTGACGGTCAGGCAGGACCGGGAGAAGTCTTGCGGGTTACCTATGCCGTACAGACAACTGACGGACGAGACGACGACCACATCTTTTCGCCCGCTCAACAGAGCAGCCGTGGCTGACAGACGCAGACGGTCTATCTCCATATTGATGCTCAGGTCTTTCTCAATGTAGGTATCCGTTTGCGGGATATACGCCTCGGGCTGGTA
Source organism: Bacteroidales bacterium (assembly GCA_018066005.1). Lineage (GTDB taxonomy): Bacteria > Bacteroidota > Bacteroidia > Bacteroidales > Paludibacteraceae > Colicola. The sequence continues at coordinate 9,006 of JAGHSG010000178.1, forward strand.
GTAGTCGTAATACGACACAAAGTACTCCACCGCGTTTTGAGGGAAGAACCCCTTCATCTCGGCATATAACTGGGCAGCCAGTGTCTTGTTATGGGACAGGATAAGAGTTGGTCTGTTCAGTTGGGCAATCACATTTGCCATCGTGAAGGTCTTACCCGAGCCTGTCACGCCCAACAGGGTCTGTGCCGGTGCGCCGCGATGCACGCCGTCCACCAGTTGGCGGATGGCTTCGGGTTGGTCGCCCGTAGGTTGAAAAGGTGATGTCAAGATGAACTTATCTGCCATAGTGGGTGCAAAATTACGAAAAAATTTGCATATATGCAAAAAAAAGTGTACCTTTGTAGCGAATTATGGTACGGTTTATGGCTGAAAATACGGCTATGCCGGCTTTGGATGAGCCGCGTATAGAGCATTGGTTACGTCGCGTAGCGGCAGGCTATGGCTTTGCCTTGGGGGATGTAACCTATATTTTCTGCAACGATGAACGCATTTTGGAAGTCAACCGCCAATTCCTCGGACACGATTACTACACGGACGTTATCACCTTTGATTATAGTACGCCTGCGCGCGTGAGCGGGGATATTTATATATCGTTAGACACCGTGCGCAGTAATGCCGAAGCGGTAGGTGTAGATTGGATGAATGAGTTGCACCGTATCCTGGTGCATGGCGTGCTGCACCTGACGGGTCAGGGCGACAAGACGCCGGAGACCAAAGCCGTCATGACGGACAAAGAGAACAAAGCGTTAAAACAAATAACAGATTATGAAAACATGTAAAGAGTATCGCGACACGGCGTGGAACACGCTCAGTTCGCATTGGAATGATGCCGTAGTCATTACGCTGATTATGGTAGTATGCGCCTGCATCGGTAGCGGCGTAGGTCTTTGGGGTACTTTGGCTCAATTGGATGCTTTAAGTAAATTTGGAACAGGAACGAACTTTGTAGTCAGTATTTTACTGGTTATGCCTCTCGGTTTTGCTTTTGCGGCTTTGCTGCTGGGTTATGTCCGTCAGGAGCAGAAGGAAGAAGGCGCACTTCGTATTTGGTTACATGCGTTCTTGGATAACTACACCAACTATGTTGTAACGGGTTTCCTGATGTATGTTGTTATCGTAGCCATCGGTGTTGTTACGTTGGGTATCGGTGCCATTATCTTCGGCTTTGCCTATGCTATGGTTCCTTATCTGATGAAAGACCATCCGGAGATGAGTGCCAAAGAGATACTGCACACCAGCCGTATGATGATGCGCGGACATAAGTGGGACTTGTTTGTGCTGGTGTTTAGTTTTATTGGTTGGTGGCTGTTGTGTATCGTCACCTGTGGTATTGCCCTCTTGTGGGTTGGTCCCTATATGAACGCTGCCCAGGCACATTTCTACGAGGACCTCATCAACCAACAGGCTGTTGATATGCCGCAAGCAACCGATGATGCTCCGCAAACGGCTCCGGAAGTTCCGCAAACGGCTCCAAAAGTTCCGCAAGAGTAACCACGCTCTATTGCTGAGTGACACGAGTCTTTTCCCGTAGCACCCCCGTAGCACCGGAAAAAATTTGTGTAAAATCTGAAAAATATCTGACTTATTGAAAAGAGAGTGTGTCAAAATAGTCACACTCTCTTTCTTTTTGAATTGTTATGTTCTTTTTTAGGCGGTTTCATCGTCCTTTTCGGATTATTTCTTTTTCATCCAATACAATAGCATCGGCATTTTCTACATCTAAAGCCTTTTTGTTGTGGGCATTATCTGTAGAAATAATAGAATGGCCCAATTCTTTCTCTATATTCTCTCTGGCAGAACGAGATATATTGCCTCCTTCCTTAGCAATCTTTCTGCTTTCGGCAAATGTCTCCGGTCTGCGGCTCTTGGAAATAGCAGTAGTAGAGACCTCTGCCAACATATTC
>JAGHSG010000074.1 GCA_018066005.1 Bacteroidales bacterium
GACGGGCAATACGAAGTGCTTTGAGTGCCACGTATGGTATCGGCATAAAGAAATGCAGATAGAAGGGGTAGGTAGCAAGAATATCTATGAGTCCATAGAACGAGCAGCAGTAGCGCACCCGTCCCCAGAAACCTTTGTATTTAGGGTCTATCTGGTCAGCAGCCCAGATACGGAGAGACACCTCTATGGTGAAGAAGATGGTGGTGAAAAAATCTACCACTTTTAGCCACATACTATATTTCTCTACTATGTTATCGTAGGTAGAGAGAAACACCTCAAGGGTAGATAGCAAAATAAGGGCTATGATGGTATAGTCCACATAGTTCTGCCATTGTTTGGTGCGCAAATTGTCATCAAATACGCGTGCGAGTTGTTGCTTGAATGACTCCATGTTTAGAATTTTGTTTCGATGGCGATCAATTTTTCTTTCCTTTGTTTATTGCTGAATCTATAGTAGAGAGAAGTTTCTCATCAAACTCACCCAACCATTGATGTAATTGTTGTTTGGCATTATTTTTCATTTCAATTGTCACAGAGGTTGCAACGATGGTAAGTATTGCCATTAGGGCTGCTACATCATCCGCAAAACCTTGCACAGGAATAAAATCTGGAATAACATCAACAGGTAAAATAAAATAACCAAGAGCACCAATAATAATTCCTTTTTGTTTAAGATCTGTATCGGGTGATTTTAGTAAGTTATATAACAATAAAACAGGGTAGATTACGGTTGCCCCTGCTGTTTTTGCCACATTAGTGATTTTCTCCAATAATTTGCTATCAGAGAAATATTGCTTAAAGGTGTCTAATTTATCCAAAATATCGTTCACATCAAACTGCTGGACAGCATGCTGAACATTGGTAGTTACATTGCTTGCTGCTTGTTTTAGTTTGTCAATAAATGCCATAATACTTTGTATTGCTTTTTGTCAGCCACGGGGAAACCAATCCCCGTGACCGTAGTTATTTGCGCTTGAATTCAGGCAACTTATTTTTTTCTACCTGTCGTACGAGTGACGGTTCTCGTCACTTTGCCAGTGCCATTGGACATCGCACAACGTGTTACTCTTGTCGTTGTATTACCACATTTGGTAACTTTTACAGTTTTTCTTAAAACAGTAGCCATAATAATAAGATTTTAATGATTAATTATTGAATTACCTCAAACTCTGTGCGGCGGTTTTCCGCTGCCATTGGGTTCTCGGTGTTTTTTAGTTGAGACGAACCATAGCCCACTGCCTTTAAACGCTCGGATGCAATGCCTTCATGCTCAATCATGAAATCTACCATCTGCTTTTTGTAATACTCTAAACTCGTAATAGTATAATTTAATCTGCCATATTGATGGATAAATCACTTTCCTCTTTGACGAGGTCGGCTAACATAAGAATTGCATCTTCGTGCTCGATTCCGAGTGCGTCGGCAATGACCAACATGTTACTAACTTCAGAGCGAGAGAGTTCGCTATCAGCCAAGAGCATTTGTAGGGCTGCCTCAAAGACAATACCAATCTCTTCATCATCTACTGCATCAGCAGCATCTTGCAGAGCAGCATTGGTTTGGTTGGCGGACATCTTGTCTAATGCTTTGATTTGCTTATCAATAGCAGATTTGAAAGCAGATAAATCCAATTCTAAAGCATCTGCAATTTCTTCTACAGTCACTTTTTCTGCTTCATCATATTCACCATCTGCCCAAATAGCGGCAGCAATGATGGTAGCGATATTTTCAATGTTTGTTTTCATACTTTTAAATCAATTTGTTGTTTATTAACGGAAGAGCCGTTTAATACGATTCTTCAAACTTCCACGTGCAGCACGTGCTTTAGCCATGCGTGCGGCAGCAGCTTTGCCTTCTTTGGTGCGTTTGTCCAAAGTGCCGTCGGCTGTTCTTTTTACTTTTGTTGCCATAATTGAAATTCGTTTAAATTACTTTTTCTTTTTTGCCAATTTACGAGCGCGTGCTGCTGCACGGCGAGCTTTAGCCATACGGGCGCAGATTGCCTTGCCCTCTTTTGTTCGTTTGTCGATGGTTCCATCGGCAGTTCTTTTTACACAAGCCATAGTGCTTTAATTTAATTGGTTAATGATTATTATTGAATTACCTCAAACTCTGTGCGGCGGTTTTCTGCTGCCATTGGGTTCTCGGTGTTTTTAAGTTGAGACGAACCATATCCTACTGCCTCTAAACGCTCGGCTGCAATGCCTTCATGCTCAATCATGAAATCTACGGCAGCTTGTGCGCGAGCTTCACTCAGTTTTTGGTTAAAGGCAGCATCTCCCTCGGCACTGGTGTGACCGGCAAGACGGAGGCGCAATTCGGGATGTTTCTGCATCAGTTTGCCAAGGTCGTGCAGTACATATTTGGCATCATCGCTCAAATCGGCTTTACCTGCCACGAACTCTGCGGCATTGTAGTTGGTCTCTATCTCTTCCAATTGTTGCAAATAGAGGGTATCGTGAACAACCACGGTCTTCTCTACTTCTACTACTTGTACTTCAGTACCTTTTTTGCCAAATAACAACCATGCCAAAAGTGCAAGGATAATGATAATGGCAGCAATTAGAATCCACAACCATGTTTTGGATTTCTCTGGCTTGGGTGGAACATAGCCGTTGAGGTATTCCAATCGGTAGCCACCTTTTTCACCGCGTTGGCCTTTTTCAAATTCGGCTATCTCAATTCCATATTGTTTGGCATGTTCTACGAGGCGGTCAAAACTTGGTTTGGTCCACATACGAACAACTGCGACACGCGATTTGTCGGGCATGATGAGCCATTCGTCATTCTCTAAGAAATAACCTTGTCCTTGTGCGTACAACTCATCGCATCTGCGACATGTTTTTTTACATCCTTTTCGGACATGCAGATAATCTTGGTGCCACTGTCAGGGTTTAATGCATCTGGAAATGCTTTTTTCAAGTCCTCTAATGTGCAATGAGGATACATGATTTGATAGGCATGAATAATGCCGAGTGCTGTGCGGTTTTGCGCCTTACCGTAAACGCGAACTTTACTTGTCATAGTAGTAATTGTTTTTAGGGGTTAATAATTATGTTAGTTTTGTTTGTAACCGGTCGAGCGGTCAGACTCGACTGGCTGAAAGAGAGTTATCTTGCTTCTACCTCATACAACCGAATATGGCATGATTTATTCTTGAATGATTCGCTCTCAATATTTTCGTACATACCCTGTTTCAAAAGCTTTATGCCAGGTATAGATGATAAGTTGTATTTATTGGAATCCAACGCATCTAATGCACTATTTTTAAATGTTTTTGGCACATCATTGAATTCGAACGATTGATATGCTTCACCATTAGGTATATAGAATTCTTTTAATTTTTCGCGATATTTCTGATTTAAGGTAAACCCAGTTTCATTTTCCAAGTATTTATCCATTTCTTCATCTGTAACATATAAAAACAATCGTTTTGTTTCGGGAGGCAGAATACAGGTATGTTTTTGTTCGCTGAAGGCTTTACCCGGCTCAAACAAGGAAAGACGAATAATATCATTAAATAAACTTCCTGCGGCATCCGTATGTGCAAATGTCGCTTTGGGATCAGGATTGCGATGAAATTTTATCTCCATACAATAACTCTCATTGCCATTTATATATAAAAAGTCAAGTTCTTTTTTGGCTTGATTTTTAGTTTGTTCAAAGACTTTTGTATTGTATGGGTACTCCATCGTATAATGCTCTAAAACAGGATCTTCCCTTAACATAGAGGCAAACCAATAGTAGCGGACATTATCTTCCGTCATTAACTCTTTTCTTTGAAAAAGGTTGTCACAAAATATTTTAAATACCTTATCAATATTCATATTAGTCTTTTTTAACAGTTATTATTCAATTGTTTCTGCGAGGCGGAAACCTATGCGCAAGGAGCGATTAGTTAAGTCTGTCATACCATACGAATATACACAGCAAGTGATGTGGTGTTCAGAACTTGAGGCTAAACGATCAAAGGCGCCACCTTTAAGTACATAATCGTTTCCATCACCCTCACATGGATCTTTTACTTCAGAGTTACCTAACTTATGTTCTTCAAAGTCTTTTTTTACCCAGGTGGGTGCTATCTTATCAGCACAGCACTCCCAAACATTGCCACTCATATCATAAAGTCCCAATTCGTTTGGCTTCTTCTTTCCCACAGGATGCGTTTTCCCGTCACTATTTCTCGCAAACCAAGCATACTGTTCCAAATCTTCTTCTTTGGAGCAACCTGCCCATTTTCCTTGGTCGTCATCTTTGGCAGCACCAACGGCAGCCCATTGCCACTCTGCTTCTGTGGGTAGTCGGTATTTCTTTCCTGTTAATTTATTCAGTTTATCAATAAACTCAAACATCTCTTCTACAGTTACGCATTCTACGGGTAGATTGTCATCGCCTCTGAAATGAGAAGGGTTAAAACCTTCGCCCATAATTTGTTTCCATTGCCCCTGCGTAACAGGATATTTGCAGATATTAAAAGGTTTGGTTATTGTAACTCTGCGATTGCTCAACCGATTCTTAAACTCCATTGGTTTTTTTCTTTTGTCGACGGGATAATCCGTTCCTGAATATAGGTAGCGTTGATTATACATACCTGCGCAAACTTTCACCATCAGTCCTTCAAAGGGGTCGTTACTCTTGCTTTTTTTCGCGTTCTTTTCTTCCTTGATGTCTGCCTCTGCTTTAACACTCTTTTTCTTTTTCAATTCTTTTTCCAATTCTGCTATTCGTGCCTTAAGGGCATCTTCTTCTGATGATGATGCAGAGTTGGCCGGTTTTTCTTTTTTGTCTTCTACCTTGGCAGAAGTGGTGTCGGATGCGGGAACAACATTACCCCCTTCAATTGCTTTTAACAACTTAGCACCAAACTGGCGTGTTGTCCATGATGCATCAAATTCCATACCGATTAAAGCAGCAATCTCGCGAAGCGCGTCCTTTGTATTGCCACATAGTTTACCGTCTTTTGTAACATTCACACTATTGTTGTCTTCAATGGTAACAACATAGTCTTCATAAGTTGCTTTTTTTGCCATGATGGTATCATGTTTTCTTGGCTACTCTGTTTGGGGTTTTCGCCATTATCCCTTGATAAATAAATGTTTTTTTGTAACCGGTCAAGTGGTCAAACTCGACTGGCTGAAGTTTTTAGTGCCAATGAGTAAATTCCCAAACGATAGGGGCTTGTTTTCCTTTTAAGTGGTCTCGTAAGTCTTTTTGAAACTTGAAGTATGTGTTATATTCCCATTGGCTCCAAGGATCTGCAGAAGATGGCTTTACCTCGTTTTCCAACAATCCCAAAACGATATTATCTACTGGAACATGCATAAAAGAAATAACTGCCATAGCCTGCGGAATTTCCAACACAATAGCATATTTCATCGCCATATTGAGCCACTTTTGGGCTTGTCCATAATTAAGTTTTGCAGTAGTACGATATTTTTCTATAATCTGCTCGCACATATTATGATGCCATTCATCAAAATCCTTTTGTGTCTTGGGCGCAGCCTTTTCCAACGAAGTGAAGATTTCGATGTAAATAATGTTTTTAAGTTCTTTTTTCTTGTTGTCTTTTCTCATGCCTTGGATGGTGCGGCAAAAATCTCGATATGCTCGTCCACCTGCTGCACGATATGCAGCATAATCATCTTTTTTTCCTTCTTCCTTTCGCCAATTTCTAAAATAGACATCCTTGAGGAAAGTGAGAATAATGTCTTGGGTTATAGATTGTTGTTTCATATATTTAACTTGTTTTGTGTCATTTCGGCTCCCGAAAATTGGCAAAATTGATTATAATTTTTGTCATCTGTTCAATAAATGAAGGATTACCTAATACCATTCTATTATTCCATAATATCCATTGCTGTCAACAATCTGAACTCCTTCTGGCACTCTTATTTTTTGAATATGAGGAAGATCACACAGTATATTGAAGTATTTGACAGGCAGTACTCCATCATACCTTGTTTTTATTTTTTTAGGGACCTCAATGACTCGTGCTTTTAGTATTTCCTTATTTTCTGGATAGTTATATAAAGTAATTTTTACGCAAGGAACATAACCCCATGGGGTGGTGGTGGTGGAGATCCATGCTTCATCAATATTTGAATGGGAGAGTTTCATATGTTGTTATTTTTTTTCTTGGCTACTCTATTTAGGGTTTTCGCCATTATCCCTTGATAAATAAATGTTTTTTTTATAAGCAAGCGGAGAACCAACTCCGCCTGCCTGAATGGGTAAGATTACTTACCTGCACCGCAAAGGGTAAGTGCATTGTCTGCCAATGCGCTATCGTCAGCGTTGGCTACTTGTACACCAATACCATACATCTCAGCAATCTTCTTCTCGAAGTTGCCAACTTGCATGTTACCCTTGATAGCCAATTCGCCACCTTTTTTGCCCTCTGCACGGATAGAAGCCAATGTTGCTTCGTCGTCAGCATAACGACCTTTGCAAGATTCACTCATGTAAACGCGCAATGTGCTACCAAATGCCTCTTTGAAATCGGCTTTGAGGGTTTTCACCTTCATGTTTCCTTTTAATGCAATTTCTGCCATAGTTGTAAGAATTTAATTAAATGATCATTTATGCCCACCACTTAAAGGACGGCAGGCGTTGTCCTATGATTATTTCAGTCCCAAAGACTTCAAAACTGTACGACCAATCTTGCGATCCACACCTTGTTTGGTCATCGGAACGCCTGTCTTGCGCGAGACGGATTGCTTAACTTTTGTAATGCCTACTGCCCGCTTTAGCGAGAAACTTAATCCCGGTATTTTCATAATTGTATCAATATGTTTTTCATTTCGTTTGCAAAGGTACTATATTTTTCTGATATAGCCATAGTCCTTTTTAGTCCTTTGTCGCGTTCGGCAACAAAACCGAATGCAAACACAAAAAAAGCATGGACGATTTCTTATCCATGCCGTAGGCCCTGAGAAAACCTGTAAATACAAATAAGAAACGCCCACGCTAACAGTGGACGCTTGCTTATCTATTCGCTTGTATTTACACGATCGAAAATTTCTCAGGTTCACGGCGTGTCATCGAACAAATAGCAAACGCTATATCATATACCCTCAATGTCTGAAAAGAAAGAATTCACACTTTTTCACTAAAAAGATTTACGTCCTCTTCACTCTTTTCGGCTGCAAATTTACAAAAAGAAATTGATTTACACAAATATTTGTGCAAATTTTTGTTAAAAAACCTGCGTTGTGTAAACAAAAGATGTACTTGTGCAGTCGAAATGAGATAACAAATAATCAGTGAGGGAAAGTGTGATAGTACTATGAGATTCCTATGAGGTTCCTATAAAGACTCGGGAAATGGAGAGTAGAGAGTGCCGTTAATCGTTGGAGATAATGCAGACAGATGTCAGCCCCGTTTTGCTGCCGGCTACATAAGAGATGGCATTTTCGGTTGACGGTGGACAATGCACAATGCACGATTGAACAAGGTTATCCAAGTACATAGGTTGGCCCTTGAAGAAATAGTTGCAGGTAAACCGATCTCCAACTGTTAATTTGGCATGTTCTGCCGTCACTACTTCAAAACGGCTATCTCCCAAATATCTAAAAACAGCATGCCGATTGGGTAACCATGTAACAGCCACTTGCTGACCTACTTGCAAATCCGACGTGTGGATGCCTTCACCCATAAAAGAAGTGCTCTCAATATCACTCCTGAGCAGCAAATCTTCCAAATACGCTTCCCAATCCTGAAATCCCAAGAACTGCGCCAAAAGCGACAACGTCGTGTGCCGAGCCGTATCTGCACCGTCAATATATCCCCACAGACGTTTGAGCGTTGTTGGCGATATGTTCTCATGCAAACGCTCCCAAACGGCTCCGGCTAAAAACTCAAAGTCATACGGGGTGAGGATGCGACGGGAGATATTTTTCTCAATATCTAATCGCAATTGGAGAATTTCAGGGGCATTCTTGGTCATAATAGGCATTTCTTATTTAATACATGTTCGGCTTCTCAGGGCTTAGCGACTGCAAAGGTATTGCTTTTTCTCCATATACGCAAAGTCCTTTTTGGTCCAAATCACTTATTCTTGATATTAAACCGTTGTATGATGCTGTCACTATAATGTTGCGTCAACTGACCTGCATACACGACTGCTGCATTGAGAAAATCATTCCGTAAGGCTTCATCCTGAATCGTGTTTGCCAAGGAATCGCGCACAACAGCACCCTGAGTAAGACAATCATACAGTGCCAAATATGCTTCATTATAAGTGGCATATTCACGGCTTGTTAGTTGCTCAAATTGTTTATCCACCAATTCGTGCGCCTGCTGAACGACTTGCTCCCGCGGGTCGGGACGGAAGAATGCCAGGTAGCAGAAATAAGACGTCAGCAGCAAGAGGGCAGAACAGATGATAGAGAAGGGTATTATAATACGAGCCCGATGCTGCTTGCGAATGGCTGCTAAAACATGCTCGCACGACGGATAGCGACAATCGGGATTCTCCTGCATGCACCTACGCGCGATACGCGAATAAAAAGGTGCAATCAACAGCACGATTTTTCCCAGCGCATAGATGTCCGAACGGATATCCGTTTGCATAGCTGTCATCTGCTCCGGAGCCATATAAGACAATGTGCCGGCAGGTTGTTTGTAGGCATCAAAATCATCGGTATCAGACAGACCAAAATCAATCAATTTGAGTTGATGCCCGTTGCGCGTGATAAGGATATTGTCGGGTTTGAGATCACGATGTACCACCTGACGGGTGTGCATATAAGACAACGCTTCCACCAACTGCTGCACCAAACGTTCACGCGTGGCCCGGTTAGGATTGTCTGCCAAAAAATCCGCAAGGCTGATGCCGTCAATCCACTCCATACGGATATAGTCACCCATCGTCTCGTTATGTCCATAATCTAAGGTATGAACGATTGACGGATGGTCTAACATAACCCCCACGGCAAATTCTTTTTGAAGGCGTTGACGCTCTTGCTCCGTGCCATGCTTGATGGCCTTGAATACATACCAACGACCATATTGCTGTGCTTTGTACAGTTGGACAGAACCATGCTCTCTTAATAAAGAGAGTTGGCTAACTTCACCGGACCAGGTGGCAGGGCCTGAAACTAATATTTCGGAATTATCGGTGTCCATATTTATTCGTTTGTGAGCGCAAAGTTATAAAAAAATTTTGATATGTGCAAAAAATTTTGTACTTTTGCAGTCAGTTTTTCGATATGTCGAAAACAAAATGAAGAAATAACAACACTTTATTTGAATCACAAGCGGGCTTTTAGCCTTTTATAGACAAAAGGACGACACGTCGTCAGTGTCCATAAAAGCCTTATATCACCCGCCACAAAGAAACAAAGAACACGATTGATTCCTTTGTGAACTTCGTATCTTCGTGCTGGCTGCATAAGTGGGGATAGCCCTACCGGCAAATAGCGAAGCGGAGTGCCCCATTAGGGCGAAACACACAAAGGCAGGCATTTGTGATTAAAAATTAGTGAATGAAATACGATGAATTGATACAACAAATGCAGGCTGATCGGTATGCACCGGTCATACTTTTGTGCGGCGAGGAGTCGTATTACATAGACGAGGCTGCTGACTACGTCGAGCAACATGCACTGGACGATATGGCACGCGAATTTGACCAAACAGTCTTGTACGGCAAGGACCTGTCCGGCGCGGACATCGCACCCGTGATTAGTCAGGCACGCGGATTTGCCATGATGGGAGGACGGAAAGTCATTATCGTCAAGGAGGCACAGACCATCAAGAAATGGGACGCTTTGGCGCTCTATATGGACAACCCGCAACCCACAACCGTGCTGGTGCTGTGCCATAAATACGGCAACCCCGACAAACGACTGACTATATGGAAGAACTTTGAGAAAAAGGGCGGGGTAATCATGCAAAGTGACCGCCTGCGCGATTACCAGGTGTCGGGATGGATTACCAACTATCTCTCTACCAATAACCTGCAAGCAGACCCCAAAGTGGCACAGTTATTAGCCGATTATTTGGGCAACGACCTGACGGCTATTGTGGGCGCTTTGCGCAAGTTGATAGACGGCCGCCCCGAAGGCGTGACCAAGATTGACACGGCGCTTGTAGAGCGGAACATAGGTATCAGCAAGGACTTTAACGTCTTCGAATTGCAAGATGCACTTATCAAAGGCGATGTCCGCAAAGCCAATCAGATAACGCAGTATTTCGCTTCCAGCAAGGACCACCCGATGGTGAAGGAACTGGGTATATTGTTCCCCTTCTTCCAAAACCTGATGCTGTATCATTACTTGCCGGACAAGTCCGAAAGAGCCGTGGCAGCGGCATTGGGAATCAATCCGTACTTCGTGAAAGATTATGCAGCAGCGGCACGGAGATATAATGCCATGAAAACATTTCACATCATCGGCTATCTGCGTGAGACAGATGCACGACTCAAAGGCATCAATAACCCTTCCGCCAAAGATGATGACCTGTGGAAAGAACTTATCTACCGTATTTTGCACTAAATAGTACATAATAAGATGTTAGGAATAATTATTAACCCCAAATCAGGCAAAAAAGCCATGCGTGCACAGCGTGTCTATCTGTGGAAATTACTCCGCAATAGGCATCAGCCCTTTACGTATCGGGTGACACGCTATGCCAATCATGCCTTGGAATTGGCTCGCGAATTGGTGGAGAAGGGCTATGACCAAATTCTCGTTTTAGGTGGCGACGGCACGCTGTCGGAGGTCATCAACGGCATTATGCGTGCGAATATTACACCTCAACAACGTAGCAAGATTCAGTTTGGCTTGATGCCACGGGGAACAGGAAACGACTTTGCACGTTTCTGGGGACTGAATAAACACTTCAAACGCTCGTTGCAACTGTTTTTTGAAGGCAAGTCGCAGCCGATAGATGTCGGCGATTTGACCTATTGGCGCAACGGGGTGGAGCACCACCGCTATTTCATCAATTCCGTGGGATTCGGTATCGACTCCCTGACCAATGTGTATGGTCAGCAACTCAAATATTACATGGGTTCTCACCATATCAACTATACGATAGGATTGGTGTGGGCTTTGATTAAACTCAAATTGCAGAAGATGCACCTGCTGGTGGATGGCAAGGACTTTATTCAGGGCAAGATGTTCCACTTGAATATAGCCAACGGACCGTATAACGGCGGCGGCATGAAGCAGAACGCTGATGCCGACCCGCGTGACGGTATTCTGCATGGTATGTTTGTGGAGAAACCGACGCTCAAACAGATATGTCTGGGCGTGAGCAAACTCTTCAACGGCGAATTATATAAACTGCCCTTTGTGCATCCGTTCGCCGGTAAGGACTTTGTCATTCAGACCAACGAGCATACACAGTTCGAGGCAGACGGCATAACGATGGATATTATGGGCGATTTTGAAGTCCATTGCCACCATCACGCACTTTGTATGACCGTCCCGCAGTATTGCGAAGAAGGAAAAGAGATACACGATTTTAAAAAAGCATAAGATATGAATTTACTCGTTTTACTTACTATGGTTTGTGCGCTGGATACCGTGCCGACGGACAGCGTAGCCAAAGATTCTACTATGGCCGTTCAAAAAGATACGACAGATAGTGTCGGCTTTCAGTTTACCACCATTGACAGCGTAGCCATCACGCCGGTCAAAGACCAACACCGCTCGGGAACATGCTGGGCTTTCTCCACGTTAGGTTTCTTTGAGAGCGAAGTGATGCGTCTCAATGACGGCAAACAAGTGGATTTCAGCGAGATGTATGTGGTCAACAAGACCATGATGGACCGCGCGCAGTACGTCATCCGTATGTACGGAGATGTGGCTTTTGCAGCCGGCGGCTCGGCATACGATGTGCTGTATTGCATGCGGAACTACGGCTTCGTACCCCAATCCGTTATGCCGGGCATACAATATGGTACTACCGAAGCAGACACGCTGCCTGTTCATAATGAACTGGATGCCGTGGCAGGCGGATATATCAAAGCCCTGTGCCATAACAGCAAAATCAAACGCCTTACGCCGGTGTGGAAGAAAGGTCTGCAAGCCGTGTATGACACCTATCTGGGGCAATGCCCGGACAGTTTTATGTACGAAGGTGTGCAATACACCCCACAATCTTACGTGCGTTCGCTGGGGCTCAATCCTGCTGATTATGTGTCTATTACGAGTTATACACACCATCCTTTCTACACCCGTTTTGCTTTGGAAGTGCCGGATAACTGGCGCATGGATCAGATGTACAACGTGCCGTTGGAGGACCTGATGGCGATTATAGATAATGCCATCAAAAACGGTTACACTATGGCGTGGGGTGCCGATGTCAGCGAAGTGGGCTTTACACGCAAAGGCTTGGGCGTCATGCCGGATGCCGACAAAGGAGCAGACCTGACCGGCTCGGACATGGCTAAGTGGCTCGGTATGGATACCAAAGCCAAGGCTGATGAACTGACCAAGAAACCGCTGCCCGAGATGAAGATAACCCAAGAACTGCGTCAGCGGGCGTTTGATAACTGGGAGAATACCGACGACCACGGCATGCAGATATTCGGTACAGCGCATGACCAAACAGGCAAACTATACTACATGGTCAAGAATTCGTGGGGAACGCAACGTAGTGATTATAAGGGTATTTGGTACATCAGCCGTGCCTTTATGGAATACAAAACAAATGACATCCTTGTTCATAAAGATGCCATCCCACGTCCTATTCGACTCAAATTAGGCTTGTAAGGGCTTGCTATGCAAGATATATAAGGATTGCGTAGCGCGCGTGAGAGCAGTATAGAGCCATCGGTAATCCTCCTTGGTGGCAGATGCAGAGTCTAACATATCCAACGCTCCCGGGTCTATAAAAACACGTTTCCACTGTCCGCCTTGGGCCTTATGGCACGTAACGGCGTAGGCATAGCGAACTTGCAAAGCATTATAATAGGGAGATGCGGCGATTTTTTCACGCATCTCTTTTTTTGTACGTATCTCCGGATAATCTTCGGCAATACGTGCGTATAAATCACGTTGCATCCGGTAACTGTCTTCCGGCGTGTCGGTGGTCAGCGTGTCTAACCACAGCACGGCGTCTATCTCCCATTCATAGTCTAACGATTTGAGACTGACATCTGCAAAGTGGAATCCGTATATCTCACGCTCGTTGCGCAGGCGCAAGACTTCCAACATGTCGCCGTTGGCAAGAAAAGGCAATCCTTCGTATTGCTGGGTGAAATAGTAATTATTGCGACTGACCATAATACGGTCGCCGGCTTGCAATATATCCTCTTTCCACAGCAGTTGCGCCCGCACGCCTTGGTTATAGAGGTTGGTACGTTTATTGGAACGTGTAATGATAAGCGTCTCCTCCAATCCCACTTCGTTGTAACTCTGTTCGATGGCTTCCACCATCTTGTTAGGCGGAAGGATATGAACATCATCGTAAGGAGTGATTAGGTCGATTAGTCTGTCTATCTGAGTCGGGTGTTTACCGACGGCGAACCGACGGCGAACCGACGGCGAATCGATAGATGTCCGAATGGTTGTCGCATTCTTCAGTATACCGCTTTCTGCTGCCTGACGGGCTACTTCGGTCAGTTGGGCAGCGTGAACGGTCAGCCCGTGGCTCTCTAATTCGCCGATTTGCAAGGCAGGGCTCTCGGTATATTCCACAGGCGGTAACTGGGCATCATCGCCTAACAACAGTAACCGGCATCCTTCGCCTTGAAAAACAAATGCAATCAAGTCGCGCAATAACTCCTGACTAATCATCGACGCCTCATCCACGATGAATAAGGTGTTCTTGTCTTTGTTGAAACGCAAATCCCATTTCACCGATTCACCAATTAACCGATTCTCCGATTCACCTTTTATCGGTGTGCCCTGAGGCACCCGATTAACATAAATCCATTTATGAATAGTGTATGCCCCGAAGCCCGAATAATGGCTC
>JAGHSG010000137.1 GCA_018066005.1 Bacteroidales bacterium
GAGCTTGCTCACTAAGATTGGCTGACAGCGACAGCAGCAATGGCTTGCAAAAGACATAACATCAAACACAAGGGGTAGATGTCGGTTTTTGTTAAAATCTTAAACACAGAAAATAAAAAACGAAAAAAATATGAAACAAGGTACATTACATCGAGCATTGTGCATTGTCAACCGTCAACTCATCATAGTCGCTATGGCGACCCTCGTGGCTTGTACCAAAGCTCCCGTCTATACCGACTCTTCGGCATCGGTGGAGCAGCGTGTTGAAGACCTGCTCAAGCGGATGACCTTGGAGGAGAAAGTGGGGCAGATGAATCAACTCGTCGGAGTCAACCACATACGCATGAACGACGGTGTCCTGACCGAAGAGGAGATATTGGCACACAACGCGTTGGCTTGTTATCCGGGCTACACGGCCGACAGTATAGAACAAATGGTGCAACAGGGGTTGGTAGGGTCTTTCCTACACGTCGTTACACTGACGGAAGCCAACTATCTGCAATCCCTCGCACTACAAAGCCGCTTGGGCATACCTATCCTATTCGGCATAGATGCTATACATGGAAATGCCAAATTTTGCGGCTGCACCGTCTATCCCACCAACATAGGAGTCGCTTGCTCCTTTGATACCGCCATGGCGTACCGCATCGCCAAAGAAACGGCACAGGAGATGCGAGCTTGCAATATGCACTGGACTTTTAATCCCGATGTCGAAATAGCCCGCGACCCGCGTTGGGGACGTTGCGGCGAGACATACGGAGAAGACCCTTATCTGGTCTCCCTCATGGGCGCACAAACCGTACGGGGCTTTGAACAAAACAACGTACTCAGTTGCCTCAAGCACCTCGTAGCCGGAGGACAGTCTTCCAACGGAACCAACGGCGCACCTACCGACTTGAGCGAGAGGACCTTGCGCGAGATGTTCTTCCCTCCCTTCCAAGCCGGTGTAGCAGCCGGAGCAGGGTCGGTCATGATGGCGCACAACGAACTGAACGGCGTGCCCTGTCACACCAACGCATGGCTCATGACCGATATACTGCGCAAGGAATGGCATTTTCACGGCTTCATCGTTAGCGACTGGATAGATATTGAACGCGTGGCTGCTATTCATCACACTGCCAACGACAACCAAGACGCATATTACCAAGCCATATTAGCCGGCATAGATATGCACATGCACGGTCCCGAATGGCAACAAGCCGTAGTCGAACTGGTACGACAAGGCAAGATATCCGAGAAACGTATCGACCAATCCGTCAGACGCATCCTAACGGCTAAATTCCAATTGGGACTATTCGAACACCCCTACGCCACAGCGGAAGACAGTGCCCGGATATGCTTCTCCGAAGCTCACCAACAGACTGCATTACAAGCCTCCGAACAATCTATCGTGCTACTCAAAAACGACGGCATTCTACCCCTACAACAAGAGGTCTGGAAAGGGAAACATATCCTTGTAACCGGCATCAATGCCGATGATGCCAATATAATGGGCGACTGGACAGACCCACAACCCGCCGACCACTGCTGGACCGTCCTGCGCGGACTGCAAGAATCAGCACCGGAGATACACTTTGACTTTGTCAATCAAGGTTGGGACCCTCGGAATATGAATCCACAACAAGTACAAAAAGCTGCCCAAGTGGCACGAACCACCGACCTCAACATCGTTGTCTGTGGCGAGTATATGGCGCGCTATCGCTGGCATGACCGCACAGGAGGAGAAGATACCGATCGCTCAGATAACTACCTCGTGGGGCTGCAAGAAGAACTGATTCGACAAGTAGCTGCATCCGGCAAACCGACTATTCTAATATATATAACAGGACGTCCCCTGTCCTTACCTTGGGCACAAGATAACTTATCCGCTATCTTATATGCTTGGGAACCCGGGCAGATGGGTGGTAAAGCGTTAGCACGAATTTTGTGGGGAGAGGTTAACCCCTCCGCCAAGATGGCAATATCGGTACCTTACCACGTGGGACAGTGCCAAATGATTTATAATCACAAGCCATCCCTGGCTCTGCACCCGTATGTACTCGGGCCTACGCAACCCCTATACGCCTTTGGCGAAGGATTGAGCTATACCCGATTCGCCTACTCTAACGCTCACCTCCAAAACGACACCCTATTCGTGGACGTCAGCAACACCGGTGAACGCGAGGGCGTGGAAATAACACAATTGTATGTACACGACGACGTGGCTTCCGTAACACGTCCCGTCAAGGAACTCAAGGCATTCCGGCGCACCGCTCTACAACCCGGTCAAACCGTCACACTGACCTTCCCCATTACGGATGATATGTTGGCGTTCTATACCGCAGACAACACCCTACGTGTTGAACCGGGAACCTTCACCTTTATGGTTGGCGGAAGCAGCAAAAACGAAGACCTGTTGAAGGTAGTAGGTAGTAGGTAATAGGTAGTAGGTAGTAGGTAATTGGTAATAGATAATAGATGATATATGAAACAACTTACTTTACATCGTGCATTGTGCATTGTCAACCGTCAACTCATCATAGTCGCTATGGCAACCCTCGTATCTTGTGCCCCAAAAACAATTGACACCCCGGAACAAGTTATGCAGGTATTGAATAACTACTGTACCTCCACACAAATCATGTTCGGACAACATGACGCTACTGTTTATGGTTACACGTGGCGCGACATCCCCGGACGGTGTGACGTTCAAGAGATAACAGGCGACTACCCCGCTATTATCAGTTTTGACTTAGGCAAGATAGAACTGGGCTCTGACACACAAATTGACGACGTACCACAAGCATCTATGCGCCGTGAGATAGTGGCTCAATACGAACGCGGAGGACTGGTCAGCTTGAGTTGGCACCCGTGGAACCCACTCACCGGAGGCAACTCATGGGATATATCCTACGGCAACGTCATCGCACAAATACTGCCCGACTCCACACAACATCAACTACTTGTGAATTATCTTGACAAGATAGCCGAATTTATGTTATCGCTGCGCAATAAAAACGGAGAACTGATACCCATTATCTTCCGCCCGTGGCATGAGCATACAGGCTTTTGGTTCTGGTGGGGTAATCCCCATTGTACAGCCGACGAATTCATCGCCCTATGGCGATTTACCTATACATATCTGCATGACAAAGGTCTCACCAACCTCGTGTGGGCTTTTTCGCCTAACTTAGGAGCAGACTACAACACCTATATGGAGCGGTATCCGGGAGATGAATATGTTGATTTATTAGGCTTTGATGTGTATGACTTTGACACTAACCCCAAAGAGACCTATATAGAAGGTTTGCATAGCAGTTTGCAGGTGTTGCAGCAAGTGGGCGAAGAACGGCATAAACCTATCGCGCTCACCGAAACAGGATTGGAAGGGCTGACACGACCTGAATGGTACACCGAATCACTACTGCCCGTTATTGAGCAATACCCCATCGCTTATCTGCTCGTATGGCGCAACGCCCGTCCCGAAGACAAAGTAAACCACTTCTACGCACCCTACAAAGGGCACGCCGCCGAAGCATCCTTCCTGGACTTCTACAACAATCCACATATAGACTTCTGCAAAGACATCAATAAATAATACTATGATTAAACTTAAAGAAAAAATTGGTTACGGCTTCGGGGACATGGCATCGTCTATGTTCTGGAAACTATTCGGAGCTTACTTAATGATTTTTTACACCGACGTCTTCGGACTTTCGGCTGCTGCCGTTGGAACAATGTTCTTAGTCACCCGCGTGTGGGACTCGTTCTTTGACCCCGTGGTAGGAGTCATAGCCGATCGTACACAAACACGATGGGGACGTTTCCGTCCGTATCTGCTCTATCTGGCAGTTCCTTTTGCTTTGGTAGGTATAGCCACCTTTTTCACACCTAACATAGGCGGCACCGGCAAACTTATCTATGCCTATATCACCTACTCACTCATGATGATGGTGTATTCGGCTATTAACGTGCCGTATGCTTCTCTTTTAGGCGTGATGAGTCCCGAAGTCAAAGATCGTAATGCCTTATCCACCTATCGTATGACCTTTGCCTATATAGGTTCGTTCCTTGCTCTGCTGCTCTTTATGCCGATGGTGAACGCCTTCTCAGGACATAGCACGGATATTAGTCAACAACAATACGGTTGGACCATGGCAGTCATTGTTATTGCTATCTTATGCGCACTGTTGTTCTTTGGCTGCTTTGCACTCACCCGCGAACGCGTCCAACCAATCAAAAAAGAACAGACCTCGCTCAAGACTGACCTACGTGACCTGCTGCACAACCATCCATGGTGGATACTGTTAGGCGCAGGTGTGTCTGCACTCGTATTCAACTCTATTCGCGACGGCGCTACCGTCTATTACTTCAAATACTTTGTCAACGAAGGCAATCATGCAGGAATAACACTCTTTGGCATCCCGTTTGTCCTGAGCGGTCTATACCTCGCTGTAGGACAGGCATCCAATATATTAGGCGTCATCTTAGCGGCTCCTATATCTAACAAAATAGGGAAGAAACGTACTTACCTCGCCGCTATGGTTATTGCCACTATTCTATCCGTTATTTTCTATTGGTTTGATGCAGACCAACTGGTACTTATCTTCGTCTTCCAATTCCTCATCAGTATATGCGCCGGCAGTATATTCCCACTCCTGTGGTCTATGTATGCCGATTGCGCCGACTATTCCGAACTCACCACCGGCAACCGCGCTACCGGACTGATTTTCTCGTCCTCCTCTATGTCGCAGAAATTCGGCTGGGCTATCGGTACGGCCGTGACAGGGTGGTTGCTGGCTTTCTTCGGTTTTGAAGCTAACGCCACTCAATCACCCGAAACCATCAACGGCATACGCATGTTCCTCAGTATATTACCTGCCATCGGTACGTTGATGTCGGTACTATTTATTGCGTTCTACCCGCTATCTGAAAAGAAAATGTACGAAATAACCACTGCACTCAATGAGAAGCGAAATCAATGAACTACGCCAAGCCCTGCAAGCAGAGCTGACTGAACATATTTTACCCTATTGGTTACGTCTGGAAGACACCCAAAACGGGGGATGGTACGGACAAGTATTAGCCAACGAAACTATCGTAACTACCGCTGACCGCGGAGCTATCCTTTATGGACGTATTCTATGGACATTCTCTGCCGCTTACCGACTGCTGAAACGACCGGAATACTTGGCTGCTGCTACACGTACCAAGGATTATATCCTGAATCACTTTATAGACCCGCAGTTTGGCGGTGTCTTCTGGCAAGTGGATTATAAAGGGCAACCCGTAGATACACGCAAACAATTCTATGCATTAGGATTCATTCTATACGGCTTGAGCGAATATGTCCGCATCACCAATGATCAACACGTTTTGGAGCAAGCCGTCAACCTATACCAATGTATCGAACAGCACGCGTGGGATGATACATTCGGTGGGTATATAGAAGCTACCCTGCGCGATTGGTCGGCTATCAGCGATTACCGCTTGAGCAACAAAGACCTTAATGCCCCCAAATCACAAAACACCCATCTGCACATCATTGAACCCTACACCAACCTCTACCGCGTATGGCCCGATGAACAGTTGCGGACATCTATTCTCCGCCTGATGGATGTGTTCATTCAACATATCTTGCGTAAGGATAACCACTTGGGGCTGTTCTATGAAATGGATTGGAAACCCATGGGGAATGCCATGTCCTGCGGACACGATATCGAGTTCTCATGGTTATTGGACGAAGCGGCAGAAGTGGTAGGCGTTAACCAAGATGAAGTGGTCAAGCGTGTCGCACAAGCTGCCAAAGAAGGACTGCAAACCAACGGCGCTATGCATGGCACGTGGTGGGAACAGGCAGAAACAGTGATTGGATACTTCAACCTATACCAACGCTTTGGCGACGAAAAGGGGTTAGCAATTGCTTATACGTGTTGGAAGGCTATAGAGATTTATTTTATTGATCATATCCATGGTGAGTGGTACGAGCATGCTAATAATCAACCACAAGCCGATAAAGCAGGATTCTGGAAATGTCCTTACCATAACTCGCGTATGTGCTTGGAAATCATCGAACGGTGCAAACAGTTATGAAAAAAGCATCCACAATACTGATAGGAATACTGCTTTGCAGCATACAGACAGCCTTCGGTACTCTACGTTTGCCGGATATACTGTCGGACTATATGGTCGTACAACAAAACGACACCATGCACTTATGGGGCTGGGCTGAACCGGGCAACATGGTAGATGTATATGTCTCTTGGAACAGACAAGCCTCCACGCAAGTGTTAAAAGATAGCACTTGGAGCGTTGCTATACCTACTCCTGCCGGTTCGTACACCCCGCAGACCATCACTATTACCGAAACGCCTAAAAAACACGCCTACTACCCATTACCATCTATACGTCTTCAATATGTTTTAGTAGGTGAAGTGTGGTTAGCAAGTGGGCAGAGTAATATGGAAATGCCCTTAGACGGTTTTTGGCAATGCCCCGTAGCTAATGCCAATCGGGAGATTGCACAATCCGGTGACTACACCGGGCATATACGCTACCTGACTGTTCAACACCAAATGGCGTTTACCCCACAAGACCAAGCTTACGGCAAGTGGCAAGAATGCAACCCGATGACCACCCCTCGTTGGGGAGCAGTAGGCTATTTCTTTGCACAACAAATAGAGCACATACTGCATGTTCCCGTAGGTATTATCAACTGCTCCTGGGGTGGCACACGCATTGAAGCGTGGATGCCGAAAGAGTTATTAGACGCATACGGAGACGTGCCTACAGAACCGGACAGTATCTTAGCAATCGCTACCGAATGGATGCGCCCCCTCGTGATGTATAATGCTATGTTATACCCCCTGCGTCACTACACCATTAAAGGTTTCTTATGGTATCAGGGATGCAGTAGCATAGGTCTGTTAGACCGCTACACCGACCGGCAAACCGACCTTATCAATCATTGGCGTACCTTATGGGGGCGTGAACTGCCTTTCTACTTTGTGGAAATAGCACCCTCCCGGCACGAGCAAGCCGATGCAGACTGGGCTGCCGTACTACGTGCAGCACAATGGCGCACCATGCAGAAAGTAACACATTGCGCCGGAGTGTGTACCAACGACCTCGTACAACCTTACGAAATAGATAATGTACATCCTGCAGACAAACAAACTGTTGGACAACGCTTGGCTTGGTTGGCATTACACTACGACTACGGCTATACAACGATAGCTGCAGATAGTCCGCAAATGACCAAATGGGAAATACACGACAACGAGATTTGGGTGTGGTTCAGTCATGCACAAGACGGCTTCTCGCGCTATGACGATATACAAGGTTTTGAAATAGCCGGCAGCGACAAACATTACGTACCGGCTCAAGTTCGTGCCAACAACGATGACCTATCCTGCCTCATCCTATCCGCCCCCTCAGTGCCTCATCCCCAATATGCCGCTTATTGTTTCCATAACTTCAGTTTGGGCAACTTAGCTAACTTGCGTTATTTACCTGTTGTACCTTTCCGCACAAAATAGAAATATGAAAAAGAAAATTGTATATATTGCTCTTATGGCATCCGTCTGGTGCGTAGCGCAGGACTTACCGACCGACTTTTCCAAAGCCGAGCCGATTACCGTATGTACCTCCGAAGCCGGTAACACCGTCAAACTGTGTACCAACTTGGACGGCGATTATTTAGTCAAGTCTTGGTGGCAGTATTACGACGGTCAATGGACGCAACTGCCGGACGACTCGGCCTGCGCCATGGTGACCCTGCCTACCGATACGACCAAAGATGTCTATTATTATTTCTACGGAGAGCGCATCTTGTCGGAGCAGATTGTGAACGGCGATTTTGAGCAGGGCAACACCGGCTTTACATCCGAATACGGTTATGTCGATTCTACCGGCACAAGTACACTCTACCCCGAAGGTGTTTATACCATTACATCCGCTATTTCAGGTGTACACTCGTCGGCTCCCAAACCCGAATGTGATCACGATCACACAACAGGGCATGGCAAGATGATGGCGGTGAATGGCGGACAAGATACCGGTAAGAAAGTATGGGCACAGACGGTGAACGGACTACAACCCAACACCAACTACGCCTTCTCCGCTTGGGTGATGAACTGGGACCGAAGTAATATCAATTTGGCATTATTGGAGTTCAGTATTAATGATGAATTGCAAGGGCGGCAGTTCTCTCCGGAAGGAGGTTTCGGTCATTGGACGCAACTATACACCATTTGGAATAGCGGCAACAGCACAACTGCCGAGATTAAACTCATCAACCAGCAATCGGCTTCACAAGGAAATGACTTTGCCGTGGATGACATCCACTTCTCGCAAGTGGAACAAGCCACACGTTTTGTACACTATAGTTTTGTTACCTGCACGATTCCTCCACCGCCCGAACCATGTGTAGATAGTTTGGTGTATCGTAAGTGGAACGACTTTATGTTCTGCGACAACAGCGACAGTGTCTTTGTGGCTTATCAGTGGTATTGTGACAGCGTAGCCATCCCCGGAGCAACCAAACAATATCTGTATTTGGGTAAACAGCCCCAAGGAGAGTATTATGTAGTTGCCACCAAGACAACAGGCAAGAAAATAACTACTTGTCCCTATGCCTTTGACCAATTACCACCCAGCGCAGGTACAGAAGAACCTGCAACCCCCGTCCGTAAAGTCATCTACAAAGGGCATTTGTATATCGAAAATAATAACAAGTTATACAACATAGTAGGAGGGTATTATGCGAAATAAATGGTTTATCATATTTTTGCTTAGTGCCTTGAGCAGTGTTGCCTTTGCCCAAAGTACCTTTGAGTTCGCCATTGATGGCGGCTGGTCGATGTGGGGTTATTCGGTGAATAGTCCTGCCAAGCACACCACAAGTTTCAGTTATGGCGCTCATGTGGGCTATGCCTACTTCCTCACTCCCCACTTCGGATTAGGCATAGGGGCCGACTTCCGTCGTCATGGTGACGCACTTACCCTGACAACAACACAAACATGGAACGATGTAACCGACACCGACGGAGAGCACTATAACCATCATTTGGCCATCAATAAGTGGCGCGACCAACAACGAGCCTTCTACGTATCCATTCCGATTAGTATCCAATTCCGCATCCCTACACGCTCCGTAGATATTTACCTGATGGCTGGAGCTAGTTACGACATTGCTTTGAATGGGCACACGTCGGCACAAGGCACGCTGACACACACTGGCGATTATCCGCAATGGAATATGCACGTAGATGATGACGTACACGCCTACGGATTCTATTCCACCGGCGATTATAAACCGTCCGGCAAACTATCTATGAAAAATACGGCATCCGCTTTCATCCGTGCTGACGTCAATATCCCTCTTAATAACAGATGGTACTTCTTTGCGGGCATCATCGCACGCTATACGTTCCTGTCTGCTTATTCGCAACCAGAGCTGGTTGTTTCGGGTTTCCGCGATGACAATCCCATCGGACCAAAGGCGCACTCTTTTATGTCAACCTACGAACCAATGATTAACACTTCACTCGTATCAGGCTCTTTCCACCCCGTTACAGTAGGTGTAGAATTGGGCGTCCGCTATGTATTTCCAAAACGCAAACATAAATATCCATGTAAATGTATATGAAAAAACTAACTGCTATTTGCCTACTGACTCTAATAGGAATCAGTGTACAGGCCAAAGTGATTACACATGTAGTCACAACGTATGACACCATCATGCAAGTGCATGATACAGTAATTCAACAATTAGCCGCCGAACAACCGCAACCTAAGTGGCAAGACGCTTCTCATCGCATCTTTGCCGGTGTAGGCATCGGATATGGTGCTCTAGGGTACAAAGTCAACGACGGTTTAGTATCTACCGAAAAGAGTGGCAGTTTTGCCGCTATGTTGGAAGCCAACTATGCCTTCTTCTTTAATGCCCACTGGGGTATCAGTGCCGGTATAGGGTTGGATTATTACCCGGCTCGGCTGACGATGAAAGGTGAACGCGTGTATCTCAACTTTGTTGAATCAGACGGCGAAGCGTGTGATTTGACCCTCCAAGCGCTGTCGGTGAAGGAGAAAAATCACTTGTTGACTTTCTCTATTCCTATTATGGCACAGACAGAGTGGATGCTGACGCCTAAAGTAGGTATATACGGCGCAGCCGGTATTCGTCTGCAACTGCCAGTATATGGAGGATATAATCTGTACGAGGGTGAACTATCTCGCACCGGTTACTATGACCAATGGCATCTGACTATTGATGATATTCATGACTTCGGACGCGCAGAGCAAGAGGAGAAAGGTAAGTTAGATACCAAGTCCTTCGGCTTGAGTGTAGAAGCTCAAGTAGGTTGTGTACTGCCATTAACTCCTTCTATTGACTTAGGCGTAGGTCTATATGGCATGTGCATGGCTACCTCGCTCTACTCCGGTTCGGATGCCTATTATTTCACCGAACAAGCTGAGTTCTTACCCGTTGATTACAACGGTTTCAGCAGCACCAACTCCGCTTCTGCCATGCATCCTTGGCAAGTGGGTGTACAAGTGTCCGTTCGCTGGAAGAAAGCCGTTACACCTAAACCCGCACCCGAAGTATGGGAGCCCGTCACCTTGTACGACACAACATGGGTTGCCGTTCCACATTACGATACTATTCAGGAGATTGAACCTGACACGGTTGTGGCACAAGCCAGTCAAAAAGTCATTGACGGAGCAATTATATGGTTCGACTTGGATGATGCTACACCCAAATTGGATCCTGTAGATATGTTAGACCAATTAGCACAGATATTGGTGGAGAATCCTGAGCAGGAGATTGAAGTGAACGGTCACACCTGCGATATAGGTAAGAAAGCGTATAACGAGCGTCTCTCCATGCGTCGCGCTCAAGCCGTAGCCGACTTGCTCAAGCAAAAGGGTGTGCGTGAAGAACAGATTCATCTGCATGCCTACGCCAATAGTAAGCCCTATTATTCCAAGAGCCATGACCGCTACTTGGACCGCCGTGTAGAAATTATTCCTATTGTAAAAAAATAATCAAAATATGAAAAAACAATTTATTATAGCCATCGCATTTATTGGCTGTCTAT
Source organism: Bacteroidales bacterium (assembly GCA_018066005.1). Lineage (GTDB taxonomy): Bacteria > Bacteroidota > Bacteroidia > Bacteroidales > Paludibacteraceae > Colicola. The sequence goes on from JAGHSG010000137.1 coordinate 11,082, forward strand.
TTAGTTCCGCTGTACTATATGCGGATGAAAGTCACATTGTTGTTCCAACCAAACACCCAAGTGAAATGGGCATAAAGATAGACAAGCAAGCCGTTTGTCAAGAAGAAGCAGGTACGTATAAATCTTTAGCCCCTGCTAAAGAAGGTGAATATGAAGATTATGCGTGGTTTGAGTACTATAATGGCACTTGGACCCAACTAACAATATCTTCTCCTACCATCTCCATTAAACTGCCTGAGGCATTAGAAGATACTGTTTGGTACTATTTCACTTCGGTACGTATTTTCAACTCCCGCATTCAGAATGGTGATTTTGAACAAGGTAATGTAAACTTCACCAGCGACTATGATTATAAAACCCCTTCCGGTACAGGTACACTCTATCCGGAAAGTTCGTACACAGTTACATCCAGTATCAGCTCCGTTCACACATCAGCATCTAAAAAATGTGACCACGACCACACAACCGGGCATGGCAAAATGATGGCAGTTAATGGTGATGTAGGCAAGGGTAAAATTGTGTGGTCGCAAGAAGTTTCAAACTTATTACCCAATACCAAATACCTCTTCTCTGCTTGGGTCATGAACTGGGACTCTTTACACAATCATGACATTCCGGATAACCTCGCCAAATTGGAATTCAGTATCAACGGACAGTTGCAGGGGGAAGTGTTCTCTCCGGAGAAAGACTATGGTGTTTGGACACGATTACAAACCGAATGGGAATCCGGTGAAGCAACAACAGCTACGATTAAACTCATTAACCAACAATCCGCTGCTGATGGCAATGACTTTGCCGTAGATGACATCAATTTCCAACAGATGGAGATATACGAACAAATGGTTCAAATCACCTTCAAAGACTGCTATTGCATTTCTGACCGAGTATATCGAAAATGGAATGACGTACTGTTCTGCGACAACCACGACGACGCTTTTGTGGCTTATCAGTGGTATTGCAACGAAACACCAATAGATGGTGCTACACGTCAGTATGTGACGTGCACCAATGAACCGGATAAAGAGTATTATTGCATTGTGACGTTCGCCGACGGCACACAGGAAGAGACGTGTCCTATTCATTTCACAGACGCTCCTCGCAGTGCCGAATCAACACCACAAGTCAATACTCCTGAAAAGATATTTGTTAACGGACAACTGTTTATGCTACACAATAACCAAATGTATGATGTGATGGGTGTAGCCAAACCGCGTTAATTATGCTAAACTTCATTTTATCTCTATTTATTGGAACGAACCTGTGGTATGGAGCCATCTTAGGTTCTACCGGACAGGGCGGCGACCGTGACCGGTTGAGTCAAGAACTGGACACACTGCATGCGCTCGGGATGAACAACCTGCGTGTCCTCGTAGGTGCTGAGGGAGCAGAAGGGTTCGCTACAAAAATCAGTCCTACTCTACTGCTCGCTCCCGGCGTCTATAACGACACTTTATTGGACGGACTGGACTATTTGCTGGCTCAATTGGATAAACGCGGCATGCAGGCCGTTTTGTACCTCAATAACGCTTGGGAGTGGTCCGGAGGTTATGAACAATATCATAGTTGGGCTACCGGCATAGCACCAATGGTTCCTGCCGAAGTAGGCTATCCGTTATATATGCAGACCGCAGGACGGTTCTTAACCAATGATAGTGCTGTGGCGTTGTTTGACCAACACGTTCGGCGTATACTAACACGAACCAATCGCTATACCCACCGTCGATACGTTGACGACCCTGCCATTTATGCTTGGGAAATAGCGAATGAACCACGCGCCTTCGGAGAGGAGAATAAGCGAGCATTTGTGGCGTGGATAACGCATGAAGCGCAATTCATCAAATCCATTGACTCAACGCATCTTCTTACTACAGGAAGTGAGGGGATATGGGGGTGTGAAATGGATGCTGACCTCTGTCGTGAAATACATGCCATTCCTCAAATAGATTATATGACATGTCATATCTGGCCTTATAACTGGGGTTGGTTACGCGACAGCACCGACCAATGGATAGATAACGTACAAGCCTATGTGGAGCAGCACGACTCAATCTCTCGTCTCATCAATAAACCGTTTGTGATAGAAGAATTTGGGTTCCCGCGTGACCAGATGGCACTGGCTCCGGGAACTGCCAAAACAGGCAGAGACCGATTCTATCAATTACTGGTAGATGATCTACGAAGCGGGAAGTACCCTTATTTGAGGGGACTTAATTGTTGGGGATGGGGAGGATTTGCCGTTCCTCAACACCGTTACTGGCAAACAGGGGATGACTACTGCGGTGACCCCGCACAAGAAGACCAAGGACTCAATTCGGTATTTATAAATGATTCTTCAACTATATGTATTTTATCTTCCGGGATTATTACCGTCCAATGATTTGGGGATGTGAACGTTGGATTCTTTCCGCTTACCCACAGATGGAATCAATAGTCACCAATGGCACGTATGCAGGCTATACCTTATCTCAATTAATAGCGCAATTAGGCGATACTTTGATGGGAAAACAACTATGGCAACGCTATGGAGCGAATTTCCCCCTTTTGATTAAGTTCATCGAGGCAAACGATCCTTTAAGTATTCAAGTGCATCCAAGCGATGCCTTGGCTCAGCGTCAAGGAAAAGGATCGGTCGGCAAAACGGAAATGTGGTACGCCTTGCCCTGTGCAAAAGATGCGTATTTGTTGTCGGGACTAAAGCGATCTCTCACTCCTGAAACGTATAAAGAACATGTCGCCAATCATACCATTGTAGATGATTTAGCACGCTATACACTTCAAGAGGGAGATTGTTTCTTCCTACCTGCAGGACGTATTCATGCGATTGGTAGCGGATGCCATTTATTAGAAATTCAGCAATCAAGTGATTTAACTTATCGCATCTACGACTATGACCGTCGCGATGCTAAAGGACAATTACGTGAATTACATACGGATTTAGCCGCTGAGAGTATTGATTATACCGTCTTGCCGGATTATCGCACCAGCTATCAACAACGCGAGAATGTAGCGATGCCTTTAGTACAATGTCCGTATTTTGAAACCACAGCCTATCAAGTGACCAAACAAGTCACTATTGATTGGGCAAATGAAGACCGTTTCTTGGTGCTTATTATCACGGCAGGAGCAGGAAGAATAGAGGTTGACGGCGAGATTGTTGAGGTAACAACGGGGGACACTATCTTATTACCTGCCACGACGCAACGAGTAGTTGCATCCGGCACATTCACCTTCCTCACCACTACTTGCCCGCAGTAAGCGTTATTCATTGGTTCAAAAAAAAATCGTCCTCCATGGCGATTTTTTTTTGCATATATAGGGAAAAAGTTGCATATATAAAAAAAAAAGTGTACCTTTGCAACAAATTTGAATACTATAGAG
>JAGHSG010000092.1 GCA_018066005.1 Bacteroidales bacterium
TTAGAATTTTTTGGCGTTCCAAGCGGTGCTTTGGAGACGACCTACGTATTTAACTTCGCTATTCTTATCTTGGTTGTACATATTGAGTGCCATAGCCACGGCAGCCATATCGGCTTCCCCTGCTTTGGGTTGTGGACGCAACGACTCAGGAATAGGTTTGCCGGCTTTGGTCATGCGCTCAATAAGGTCTTTATTGAACTGCTCTTTGGCTTGACCGGACTTGTACTCGCGGTACTGCTTCTCGTGCATGGCGAACTCAAACAGTTCTTCATCGTCCTGACCACGGTCCCAACCCAGTTCTTTCATCTCTTTTATGAAGCGCGGCAACTCATCGGGATAGAGTGCTTGCGGGTCGCCGGTATAGAACTCAAAGCCTTTCTCTTTGGCCAGTTCGATAATCTCGGGAGCCAGTTCACCGGGCAACTTACCTGACTTACCCAAAATCATGCCCCACATGGCAGGATCCATACGTGTGAAGGGTTTCTCACCCATCGACTTGCTGTATAAGTTCATCAGGGCAGCGTTCTTGACATACTGGCTGAACGGCGTTACCAGGCACGGTGTACCGAGCATAGGCCATATACGCTGAACTTCGTCAAACAGTTCAACCAGCAACTCGTCTTCGCTCAGTTCTTTCTTGCCGGCTTTGCGCAGGTTGGAGTTGATGGCAGCGTGCATACCTTTGAGGTCTGCCATCAGGCTACCCATCATGCCTCCGGGCAAGCCGCAGCCGACCAACAGAGAAGTCATGAGCGAGTTCTTCGGATCTATCCAGTAGCCGAGGAAATCATCCATGAACGACTGCGTCAACGAGCGGCACTCCATATAGGCTTTCATATTGATATCTTTAACCAGGAAGCCGGCATCGCGCAACATGGCTTGGATAGTAATAACATCGGGATGCACTTTGCCCCAACTGAGCGGCTCCATGGCTACATCTAACACGTCACCACCGGCTTTGGCTACCTCCAACATACTGGCCACCGAGAAACCGGGACCTGTATGACCGTGGTATTGGATGATGATATCAGGATGTTTCTCTTTGATGGCAGCCACGATAGTGCCTAACATGGCAGGACGGCCTACGCCCGCCATATCTTTAAGACATATCTCCTGTGCGCCACCCTCAATGAGTTGTTCGGCTAGGTTGATGTAGTACTCCGCCGTATGCACTTTGGAATAGGTGATACACATGGTAGCCTGTGCGGTCATGCCTGCCGCTTTTGCCCATTTGATAGAGGGGATGATATTGCGCGGGTCATTCAGTCCGCAGAAGATACGGGTAATATCTGTTCCCTGTGCGTGCTTCACCTTGTACATCAGTTGGCGCACATCGGCAGGCACGGGGTTCATGCGCAAGGCATTCAAACCTCGGTCCAGCATGTGAGTCTTAATACCTGCCTCACGGAAGGGTTTGGTAAATGTTCTTACAGCCAAATTGGGGTTCTCGCCATACAACAGGTTAACCTGCTCGGAAGCACCGCCATTCGTTTCTACACGGTCAAAGCAGCCCATGTCGATAATAACAGGAGCAACCTTGGCTAATTGATCTTTACGGGGTACGTACTTACCACTCGACTGCCACATATCGCGGTACACGAGCGAGAACTGCACCTCTTTTTTTCCTTTAATTGTTTTTGCCATAGTATCTATTTTAAAAATCTTTAATCTTTAATCTCTAATCTCTAATCTTTAATCTTGGAACTTATAACTTGCTCCAAGTGCGAAGCAGCGCGGATACATATCCTCCAATTCTTTTACCGTTCCCCAGTCCGTTTTATAGGTATTATAAGTCGTATAATCAAATATATCAACCATTTCTGCGTACACATTCCATTTATTCCACGTCTTGGATACACGCATTTTAGCACAGAAACAATCGCCATACGTAGTGCCTCGCAAGAACATCTGCGAGTTATAGATGAACTTGGCAGATAACGTCCAATTCTTACGAAAAGCCAGCACGGGTGTCAAACTGAGGTTCGCGTGGAAACGCCAATTATTCTTATGATTCTTATCGTAATACGTTTCATCTTTGGCATATACATTTCCGGCAAACGCCATGGAGAAAATGCCGTGACGAAAGATTAGTTGGGCATTGGCACTTAAGACACCTATATCTCCGTTATCACGGTTGGCATACAAGTACCGAATGCCAAAACTGGTCATAACATAGTTGATTGAATCGTTCCAATCAAATACATAGTTTAAGTCGCCCGTATAATAGGGGCTTGCCTCCGGCGTAACTTTATTCTCATTATTTCTCACCATCGACCATGACACATCCCTGGAAAGCATGAGACGCAGCAGATGATGCTCCTTCACCCTCCATATCACGCTGGCATTTCCCAACCAAGTATGGTTGTGGGTGTAGTACATATCCATATTCCTCTCCTCCAGCGCATTACGATAGTATTGGTAACGAGCACCCACTTGCAACTCCCAACCTTGATAGCGGTAGTTCAGTTCCAAATAAGGCGACACATATAATTTATTTCCTTTGGTCTTGGCTGTATCGGCTATCGTATGTTGATACTTGACATCTTGAATAACCCGACTATTTCCAAAACTATAGGTCGTGTTCACACCGCCCTTCAAATCCAAATAATGCGGATGAGAAGCGGGCAACAATAAATGTTTGGAACTAATTTCGCCCATTACCTGATGATCAAATTTTCTCTCTTGTATCAAGCTATCCGGTATATCATAAATAATATCTCTTGAATCTACTCGTGACCGTTTCCAATGATAGTCATCATCGGTTGGGTTGTAACTATAACTTGACTCTATCTGAAATTCCCCTCCACGTGTGTAAAGATGTTTGTATGTAAAACGCCCTTCTGCCACTAATTTCCACTGCTTTTGCGTCATACTCTCGTGCATATCCACCTCTTTCCACAATATTCTTTTTTTATCGTCGTCTATTTGAGTCAATACTTCCTCCCCTGCCTCTGCCGTAACCTTGGAACGGTTATAGGTCTCCCACAGATAAACCTTCACCTCGTCTTGCGTTGTAGGACTCCATTGCAGATGCAGCTTAGCCGTCTCTTGGCAAAAACGTGTCTTGATGGTATCCAACCGCGTGTAATTTAGATTGGTATCCGTACGGTATTTCTCTTTATAATCCGTCGGTGCCCAATATTCCATCATCAGGCTGGAACGAAGGGTGAAGTTCTTTTTCTTATAGTTCAGCAGAAGCGACGGTTGCACATCCCATTCGGTACTACCACTAACCATCACTTCACCGCTCACACCTTCCCGGGTGACGGGTTTCAGCTTGATATTGATGACACCGCCATCACCGTTTTTCTGTTCGCTAACCGTAGGAGACGTGGATATCTCAATCACATCCACCTCCGCCAATTTGGTTTGATTCAGCACCACATCGCGACTGGCACCGACATCTTTATCATCCACTTGGATACTAAAATTGGTAAAGTAATCGTACGAAGAACGGTCTAATAACTCGGGCATGGTATTTAGCACATCCATCACGCACGTGTTGTCCGCCAAGCCCAATTGATCGACATGAACAACTTTCTTGGTCGGCTTAATCTCCACCATATATTGTGCCTGCACTCCTGCAAGTGCGAGCAAAAAAGCAACTATTGATACAATTCTTTTCATAATTCGCTGCAAAGTTGCAAAAAAAAAACGATATTAACAAATTATATTTGCATATATGCAAAAAAAAGTGTAATTTTGCAGCGTCAATTAAAATGCAGTAATATGGCTCGCAAGATTTGTGTTCGCTTTGCGCCGTCCCCGACGGGCGCGCTTCATATCGGCGGTGTACGTACCGCCTTGTATAATTATCTGTTCGCACGCCAGCACGGCGGAACGATGCTGTTGCGTATCGAAGATACGGACTCGACACGTTTCGTTCCCGGAGCGGAAGAATATATTTTGGAAGCATTGGATTGGCTCGGCATAGGTATTGACGAAGGTCTCCGCTGGGAAAACGGTCAAATCGTACAAGTGGGTAACCACGGTCCCTACCGTCAGTCTGAGCGACGCGAGATATACCACCAGTATGTGGACCAACTGATCAACAGCGGACACGCTTACTATGCTTTTGACACGCCTGAGCAGTTAGATGCCAAACGTGCCGAGATACCTAATTTTCAATATGACGCGCGTACGCGTATGCAGATGGATAACTCGCTCGTCATCGGCATGGATGCCGCCAAGCAGCGTATTGCTGCCGGCGAGAAATATGTAGTGCGCTTTTTGATTCAGCCGGACGAGAACGTTACCGTACACGACCTGATTCGTGGCGATGTCACCATCAATAGCAGTATCTTGGACGACAAAGTGTTGTACAAATCGGCAGACGACCTGCCCACGTACCACCTTGCCAACATTGTGGATGACCACCTGATGGAAGTGACCCAGGTCATCCGTGGCGAAGAGTGGCTGCCTTCCGCCCCGCTTCATGTGCTGCTGTACCGCGCCTTCGGTTGGGAAGACACCATGCCGCAGTTCGCTCACCTGCCTCTGCTGCTCAAACCCGACGGCAACGGCAAACTGAGCAAGCGTGACGGCGACCGGTTAGGTTTCCCCGTCTTCCCGTTGGAGTTCCACAATCAGAAAGACGGTACCGTGTCCAGCGGTTACCGCGAGAGCGGTTATTTCCCCGAAGCGGTTATCAATTTCTTGGCTCTGCTCGGTTGGCACAATACGGGCGATCAGGAGATGTTCAGCATGGATGAACTGATTGAGCAGTTCTCCCTCGACCGCGTCAGCAAGTCGGGTGCCAAGTTTGACTACGAAAAAGGTAAGTGGTTCAACCACCAGTACCTGCAAAACAAATCCAACGAAGAACTGGCACAATTGTTCATGCCTATTTTGGAGCAGAAACTTGCCGGTCAAACACCTGTTCTTAACGATGGTTCAACGGTAGTTGACACTACTGTTGCTAAGGTCATAGGTTTGGTTAAAGACCGTGTTAATTTCATTCCCGAACTATGGGAGCAAGCCAATTTCTTCTTCGTAGCCCCACCGAATACGACGAGAAGTCGCTTGCCAAACGTTGGAAAGAAGACAGTCCCCACCACATGACCGAGTTACTGGAAGTGCTGGAAGGTATAGACGGGAGCGACTGGGTGACACCCGAAGGCAAGACCGCCGAAGAAGGTGTGCTGAACACCGTCGTTATGAAATGGAT